>NZ_RAZO01000361.1:27026-28354 GCF_004307535.1 Pseudomonas sp. Sample_9 | reverse complement strand
ACATGCCGGGCATGACCGGTATCGACCTGCTGCGTCACGTGCGCGCCGATGAAAAACTCAAGCACCTCCCGGTGTTGATGGTGACTGCTGAAGCCAAGCGCGAGCAGATCATCGAGGCCGCTCAGGCCGGTGTGAACGGTTACGTAGTCAAACCTTTCACGGCTCAAGCGTTGAAAGACAAAATCGAGAAGATTTTCGAACGCATCGGCTGATGAATGCGCGGGGGAGCTATGGAGCATAACGAATCATCACAGGGCGATTTCGAATCGACCCTGAAAAAACACGCGGTCGAACTGGTCGAGAGCCTTGAAAAAGGCAGGTTCGGCGACGCGGTGCAACTGATCCATGAGCTCAATCAGACCCGTGACCGCGGCCTGTATCAGGAAGTGGGCAAGCTCACACGTGAACTGCACAGTGCGATCGTCAATTTCCAGATCGATCCGCACATGCCCCAGGCCGAGGAAGTGTCGCAAATCACCGACGCCACCGAACGCCTGGGCTATGTGGTCAAGCTGACGGAAGCCGCGGCCAACCGCACCATGGATCTGGTGGAAAGCGCCACGCCGGTGGTCAACAGTCTGGCTGATGAAGCGCAGACGTTGAGCGCCGATTGGGGTCGCTTCATGCGTCGCGAGGTCGGGGCCGAAGAGTTCCGCGAACTGGCGCGCCGGGTCGACGGTTTTCTGTCACGCAGCAGCACGGACAACCGTGCGGTGTCGAGCAACCTCAACGACATCCTGCTGGCTCAGGACTACCAGGATCTCACCGGTCAGGTGATCAAGCGCGTGACTCAATTGGTCACCGAAGTCGAAAGCAATCTGCTCAAACTCGTGCTCATGGCCAGTCAGGTCGACCGCTTTGCGGGCATCGAACATGACCGCGCCGCAATGCTTGCCGAAAAAGATCCACAAAAACATCTCTCGCAGGGTGAAGGTCCGCAGATTCATGCCGATAAACGAGAAGACGTTGTGTCCGGTCAGGACGATGTGGACGATTTGCTATCCAGCCTTGGATTTTGAAGTTTAGGTTTTTAGACCTGTTAGGAGCACCCCATTAATGAGCTTCGGCGCCGATGAAGAGATCCTTCAGGATTTCCTGGTTGAGGCCGGCGAGATTCTTGAGCAACTGTCCGAACAACTGGTCGAGCTGGAAAGCCGTCCGGATGATGCAGATCTGCTCAATGCAATTTTTCGCGGTTTCCACACTGTAAAAGGGGGCGCCGGCTTCCTTCAGCTCAATGAGCTGGTGGAGTGCTGTCACATCGCCGAAAACGTGTTCGACATCCTGCGCAAGGGTGAGCGTCGCGTTGATGCAGAACTGATGGACGT
>NZ_RAZO01000361.1:4989-26926 GCF_004307535.1 Pseudomonas sp. Sample_9 | reverse complement strand
TGTTCGACATCCTGCGCAAGGGTGAGCGTCGCGTTGATGCAGAACTGATGGACGTTGTGCTCGAAGCACTGGACGCGGTGAACAGCATGTTCAGCGAAGTCCGTGAACGTTCACCGATCACCGCTGCGACGCCGGAGCTGTTGGCCGCGCTGGCGCGCCTGGCCGAACCGCAATCGGCGGATGAAGCCGTTG
The DNA here is from genome assembly GCF_004307535.1 of Pseudomonas sp. Sample_9. NCBI lineage: Bacteria > Pseudomonadati > Pseudomonadota > Gammaproteobacteria > Pseudomonadales > Pseudomonadaceae > Pseudomonas > Pseudomonas sp. Sample_9. The sequence continues at coordinate 26,734 of NZ_RAZO01000361.1, read as the reverse complement.
CCGCACCGGTAGAAGCGGTTGAAGAGCCGGTCGCCGAAAGCGCATCGGAAGACATCACCGATAACGAATTCGAACAGTTGCTGGACTCGCTGAATGCCGTCAAGGCGCAGGCCGAGGCCCCGGCCGCTGTTGTTGCTCCAGCGCAGGTTGCCGACACGGCGGCCAGCGATGAAATCACCGATGCAGAATTTGAATCGCTGCTCGATCAACTGCACGGCAAAGGCCAGTTCGCTGTCGATGCGGTCGCTCCAGCGGCGCCAGCAGCTCCGGCAGCGCCTGCCAAGGGCGACAGCTCGGACATCACCGACGATGAATTCGAAGCCTTGCTCGATCAGTTGCACGGCAAGGGCAACTTCGCCGTTGACGCGCTGGAATCGGCCATTGCTTCGGCCCCGGCAGCCCCTGCTGCACCGGCAGCTGCTGCGGCCGGCAGCGATCTGATCAGCGATCACGAATTCGAATCGCTGCTCGACGAATTGCACGGCAAAGGCAAGTTTGACGCCAGCGCTGCGACTGCCGGCTCTGCGTCGAGCGTCGCCACGCCAACGGCGAAAGCTCCGGCTGCCGCTGCTGTGCCGAAACCTGCCGCCAAGCCTGAACCGAAAGCCGAGACGCCGAAACCGGCCGCCGCTGCTGCACCGGCTCCGGCCCGTGCGCCAGCCGCTGCCCCGGCAGAAAAACCGGCCAGCGAAGCAGAAACCACCGTACGCGTCGACACTGCACGGCTCGACGAGATCATGAACATGGTCGGCGAGCTGGTGCTGGTGCGTAACCGTCTGGTGCGCCTGGGCCTCAACAGCGGCGACGAAGCCATGTCCAAGGCTGTGTCGAACCTCGACGTGGTCACCGCTGACCTGCAGACCGCCGTGATGAAGACGCGGATGCAGCCGATCAAGAAGGTCTTCGGACGCTTCCCGCGTCTGGTTCGTGACCTCGCACGGCAGCTCAAGAAAGAGATCAACCTGGAACTGGTGGGTGAAGAAACCGACCTCGACAAAAACCTTGTCGAGGCCCTGGCCGACCCGCTGGTCCACTTGGTGCGCAACGCTGTCGACCACGGCATCGAGTCGCCGGAAGAACGCGAAGCATCGGGCAAGGCCCGTGGCGGTCGCGTGGTGCTGGCGGCCGAGCAGGAAGGCGACCATATCCTGCTGTCGATCTCTGACGACGGCAAAGGCATGGACCCGAACGTCCTGCGTTCGATCGCGGTAAAACGCGGTGTGATGGACAAGGACGCGGCCGATCGCCTGAGCGATACCGAGTGCTACAACCTGATTTTCGCCCCGGGTTTCTCGACCAAGACCGAGATCTCCGACGTGTCCGGCCGTGGTGTCGGCATGGACGTGGTGAAGACCAAGATTTCCCAGCTCAACGGTTCGATCAACATCTACTCGACCAAGGGCCAGGGTTCGAAGATCGTCATCAAGGTGCCGCTGACCCTGGCGATCATGCCGACGCTGATGGTCATGCTCGGCAATCAGGCGTTCGCGTTCCCGCTGGTCAACGTCAACGAAATCTTCCACCTCGATCTGTCGACTACCAATGTCGTCGACGGTCAGGAAGTGGTGATCGTGCGCGACAAGGCGCTGCCATTGTTCTACCTCAAGCGCTGGCTGGTCAGCTCCGCCGCTCACGAAGAGCAGCGCGAAGGCCATGTGGTGATTCTTTCGGTGGGCACACAGCGGATCGGCTTTGTCGTCGATCAACTGGTCGGCCAGGAAGAAGTGGTCATCAAGCCATTGGGCAAAATGCTCCAGGGAACTCCGGGCATGTCCGGCGCCACCATCACCGGTGACGGCCGCATTGCGCTGATTCTCGATGTTCCAAGCATGCTCAAGCGTTACGCCACAAAGCGTATTTGAATCCGGGGCGGCGGCGCGATGACGCGCCGCTGCACCTAATGGAGTGTTTATGGCAGTCAAAGTCCTGGTGGTGGACGATTCGGGTTTTTTCCGCCGCCGCGTCTCGGAAATTCTTTCGGCGGATCCGAGCATCCAGGTGGTCGGTACGGCCACCAACGGTAAAGAGGCGATCGATCAGGCCATGGCGCTCAAGCCTGACGTGATCACCATGGACTACGAGATGCCGATGATGGACGGCATCACGGCAGTGCGGCACATCATGCAGCGCTGCCCGACCCCTGTGTTGATGTTCTCCTCGCTGACCCACGAAGGCGCGCGGGTAACCCTCGATGCGCTGGACGCCGGCGCGGTGGATTTCCTGCCGAAGAATTTCGAAGACATCTCGCGCAATCCCGAGAAGGTCAAGCAGCTGCTGTGCGAGAAAGTCCACAGCATTTCGCGCAGCAACCGTCGTTTCAGTGCCTACAGCGCGCCGGCTCCCGCCGCTGCGCCAGCGCCGACGCCTGCTCCGGCAGCGTCGAGCTACGGCAGCCACACGAGCCACAGCAGCCCTGTCCCGGCACGTCCGGCACCAGCGCCTGCGCCCGCGCCTGCCCGTGCATCCGCTGCCAGCGCTTCGTCGCCAGCACCGAAACGCAAAGCCTACAAACTGGTTGCCATCGGCACTTCGACGGGCGGCCCGGTCGCACTGCAACGCGTGCTTACGCAGTTGCCGGCGAACTTCCCGGCGCCGATCGTGCTGATCCAGCACATGCCGGCGGCGTTCACCAAAGCGTTTGCCGAGCGCCTCGACAAGCTCTGCCGCATCAGCGTCAAGGAAGCCGAGGATGGCGACATCCTGCGTCCGGGCCTGGCGCTGCTGGCACCGGGTGGCAAGCAGATGATGATCGACGGCCGTGGCGCGGTGAAGATTCTGCCGGGTGACGAACGTTTGAATTACAAGCCGTGCGTGGACATCACGTTCGGTTCGGCGGCGAAATCCTACGGCGACAAAGTTCTGGCAGTGGTGCTGACCGGCATGGGCGCCGACGGCCGCGAAGGCGCGCGTCTGCTCAAGCAGGGTGGCAGTTCGGTATGGGCGCAGGACGAAGCAAGCTGCGTGATCTACGGCATGCCGATGGCCATCGTCAAAGCCGATCTGGCTGACGCGGTGTACGGTCTGGACGACATCGGCAAGCACATCGTCGAGGCGTGTATCTGATGGATGTTCTCAGCCTTATCGGCCTCATCATGGCGTTCGTCGCCATCATCGGCGGCAACTACCTTGAAGGCGGCCACCTCGGCGCGCTGGCCAACGGCCCGGCGGCGCTGATCGTGCTGGGCGGCACGGTCGGCGCCGCGCTGCTGCAATCACCGATGAGCGCGTTCAAGCGCGCCATGCAGATTCTCGGCTGGATCTTCTTTCCGCCGCGTGTCGACCTGGCCGGCGGCATCGACCGCGTGGTCAATTGGAGCCTGACGGCGCGCAAGGAAGGCCTGCTCGGCCTCGAAGGCGTGGCCGACGCCGAACCTGACAGCTATTCGCGCAAGGGCCTGCAACTGCTGGTCGACGGCGCCGAGCCGGAAGCCATTCGGAGCATTCTCGAGGTGGATTTCTACACCCAGGAATCCCGCGATATCGAAGCGGCCAAGGTGTTCGAAAGCATGGGCGGCTACGCGCCGACCATCGGCATCATCGGTGCGGTGATGGGCCTGATTCACGTGATGGGCAACCTCGCCGATCCGTCGCAACTGGGTAACGGCATTGCCGTGGCGTTCGTCGCGACGATCTACGGCGTGGCCAGTGCCAACCTGATCCTCTTGCCGGTCGCGGCCAAGCTCAAGTCCATCGCGTTGCGGCAGTCGCGTTATCGCGAAATGTTGCTGGAAGGAATTCTGTCGATCGCCGAAGGTGAAAACCCTCGTTCCATTGAGTTGAAGCTGCAAGGCTTCATGGACTAAGGGAATAACCTCATGGCTCGTCGTCGCCACCAGGAAGAACACGTCAATCACGAGCGCTGGCTCGTGTCCTACGCGGATTTCATCACTTTGCTGTTCGCGTTTTTCGTGGTGATGTACTCGATCTCGTCGATCAACGAAGGCAAATACAAAGTCATTTCCGAAGCGCTGATCGGCGTGTTTACCGACTCCGACCGCTCGCTCAAACCGATTCCGATCGGCGACGAACGACCGAAAACCGTGACCCCGGCCAAGCCGCTGGTCAAGGATGCCGAGCAGGTCGACGCCGGTATTTCCGGGGCCAGCGATCCGCTGAAAAGCATCGCCGATGACATCAGCGCCGCGTTCGGTGATTTGATCAGCTCCAACCAGATGACCGTGCGCGGCAATGAGTTGTGGGTCGAGATCGAACTCAACTCCAGCCTGTTGTTCGGCAGCGGCGATGCCATGCCGAGCGACATCGCGTTCAACATCATCGACAAGGTCGCGGCGATCCTCAAACCGTTCGATAACCCGATCCACGTCGAAGGCTTCACCGACGATCAACCGATCCGCACCGCACAGTACCCGACCAACTGGGAGCTGTCCTCGGCGCGTTCGGCGAGCATCGTGCGCATGCTCGCCATGCAGGGTGTGAACCCCGGTCGACTGGCGTCGGTGGGCTACGGCGAATTCCAGCCAGTGGCCAACAACGCCACGGTCGAAGGCCGGGCGAAGAACCGTCGCGTGGTGCTGGTGGTGTCGCGCAATCTCGATGTGCGCCGCAGCCTCACCGGCACCGGAACCGCCAATGCGCAACCGGATGCAGCGTTGAAGCGCGCTGGCACACAAACTGCACCGACCCCGGTCAAGACGCCGGGACGCGAGAGTGCCGTCAATTCTCCGTCGCCCGCATTAACACGCTGAAGCATGTCTCGGCCAATCAACCTGGCCGGGAGGAACGAACTGAATGAGAGTCTGGGCAGTCGCCAATCAAAAGGGTGGTGTCGGTAAAACCACATCCTCCATCGCTTTAGCCGGGTTGCTGGCCGAGGCGGGCAAGCGCGTGGTTGTGGTCGATCTCGATCCGCACGGCTCGATGACCAGCTATTTCGGCTACGACCCCGACAGCCTGGAACACAGCAACTACGATCTGTTTCTGCACAAGGGCAGCGTGCCGCAAGGCCTGCCGGGGCAGTTGCTGCTGTCGACCAGCGACGAACGCATTTCCCTGTTGCCATCGAGCACCGCACTGGCCACTCTTGAGCGGCAGTCGCCGGGGCAGAGCGGCCTGGGCCTGGTGATCGCCAAGAGTCTGGCGCAACTGTGGCAGGACTTCGATTACGCGATCATCGACAGCCCGCCGTTGCTCGGCGTGCTGATGGTCAATGCGCTAGCGGCGAGCCAGCAACTGGTGATCCCGGTGCAGACCGAGCACCTGGCGGTGAAAGGTCTGGAGCGCATGGTCAACACCCTGGCGATGATCAATCGCTCGCGCAAACAACCGCTGCCGTTCAGCATCGTGCCGACCCTGTTCGACCGCCGCACGCAGGCGTCGATGGGCACCTTGCGCGTGCTGCGTGACAAATTCCCCGAGGATATCTGGCACGGCTACATCCCGGTTGATACTCGTCTGCGCGACGCCAGCCGCGCCGGTGTCACGCCTTCGCAATTCGACGGCAAGAGCCGCGGCGTGCTGGCCTACCGCGCGCTGCTCAAACACCTGCTCGCGCAGCAACTTGTTCCGCAGGTGGCCTGAGATGATTTCGATCCGCTTGCCCGAACCCTGTGGGAGCGAGCCTGCTCGCGAAGCAGGCGATGCGGTTTCCCTGTCAGGCGCTGATCACCGATGAACCGCCCAGTGAAACTCACGTCACGTCCGCAACAGGCCTTGCAGTCCTATCTGGAAGACCTGCTGCTCGACCTGCCCGAGGACTTGCCTGCGCCGGTCGAAGCGCTGCCGCCAGTCGTCGAGCCGGCGCAGCCTGAAGTGGTGGAAAGCACCGAGGCCATGGACGAGTTCCAGGCCGCGGTGCTGGAAGAACAGGCCCGCGACGCGCGGAAATCCGTCGCTCCGATTGCCGCGCCTGCTGTTGCCCCCGTGGCCAAAGCACCGGTGGCGCTGATCGACGAACCGCGTGCGCCACTGTCGACACTGGCGCCGCTGCTGCAAACACAATTATTGACCGTGCCGGAACCCGAACCGGAGCCAGAACCCGCGCCGCAGATTGCTGAGCCGCAGGTGCTGGTCCCGCCGCTGGTGGAAGTGCACCTGCCGCCAAACAACCCGCCGCCACCGGTCGAGCCCGATGGCCGTCCGGCCTGGGCTGCCGAAGCCTTCGAATGCTTGCTGTTCGATGTTGCCGGGCTGACCCTGGCGGTGCCGCTGGTGTGCCTCGGCTCGATCTATTCGCTGGCCGGCCACGAGCTGACGCCGCTGTTTGGTCAGCCGGAGTGGTTCCTCGGGATTCTGCCGAGCCAGGCCGGTAATTTGAAAGTCTTGGACACTGCGCGCTGGGTCATGCCGGATCGCTACCGCGATGACTTCCGGCAGGGCCTGCAATACGTGATTTCGGTACAAGGTTACGAGTGGGGGCTGGCGGTGCATCAGGTCAGCCGCTCGTTGCGCCTGGACCCGAATGAGATCAAATGGAGAAGTCACCGGGGTCAGCGGCCATGGCTCGCCGGCACCGTGATCGAGCACATGTGTGCATTGCTTGACGTATCCGCACTGGCCGAGTTGATCGCCAGCGGCGGGGCAAAGCACTTGAGCGGCAACAAGCCGCTACATAAACCGACATAGCAGCCGACATAACAATCAGGCGATGGCATTTTTCAATGCCACCACACAGAACACACACCGCCCGGGGCGGTTTTTTCGAGGGGTCAGGGTATGAGTAGTCAGGCGTCGAATGCAAAAGGTTCTGAAGATCCGATCCTGCAATGGGTGACCTTCAAACTGGATAACGAAACCTACGGCATCAACGTGATGCGCGTGCAGGAAGTGCTGCGCTACACCGAGATCGCGCCGGTACCGGGTGCACCGAGCTACGTGCTGGGCATCATCAACCTGCGCGGTAACGTGGTCACCGTGATCGACACCCGTCAGCGCTTCGGCCTGCACAGCGGCGAGATCAGTGACAACACCCGTATCGTCATCATCGAAGCCGACAAGCAAGTCGTCGGGATCATGGTCGACAGCGTGGCCGAAGTGGTTTACCTGCGTCAGTCGGAAATCGAAACCGCACCGAACGTCGGTAACGAAGAATCGGCCAAGTTCATCCAGGGCGTGTGCAACAAGAACAACGAGCTGCTGATTCTGGTCGAGCTGGACAAGATGATGAGCGAAGAAGAATGGTCGGAACTGGAGAGCATCTGATTTGATTCTCGAGGTTGCGGTAATTGTTCTGTTCCTGTTCTGGGCCGGTACGCTGGCGATGTTCGTCTCGTACATCAAGGCGCAGCGAGTGATCGCTGCGCAGCAGGCCCAGGGCGATGCGCTGCGTGATCAGCGCATCAAGGACCTGGCCAAACGCGTTGACGACTACCAGAACGGCAACGTGCGCATGGGCGAGGCCCTGCACGAGTTGCGTGCGGTGGTGAGTCCGTTGCCGGACAAGATCGTTGCACTGGAACAACGCGACCCGTCGAGCCTGTCATTCGCCCAGGCGGCAAAACTGGTGGGCATGGGCGCCAGCGTCGATGAACTGACTCAGTCGTGCGGGTTGACCCAGGCTGAGGCGGAGTTGATGCGCAAGCTTCATAAAAACAGCTAGGAGCTTCGAGCTTCGAGCAGCAAGCAAGATCAAAAGATCGCAGCCTTCGGCAGCTCCTACATTGGAATGCGTTTCCCTGTAGGAGCTGCCGAAGGCTGCGATCTTTTGCTTTTAGATTGAGATCGTTCCCACGCGCAGCAAAGGCATGCATCCTGGGACGCTCCGCGTTCCGCCGATTCGCGAGCAGGCTCGCTCCCACATTTGGTCACGGTCGAATGTGGGAGCGAGCCTGCTCGCGAAGGCGTCTTTGAAACCTCAATAATCATCCCCGCGTGCGGTGATGTCCTTCTCGACCATCGGCGCGTTCGGGTCCTGTCCCTCGGGGAATTTGCCTTTCAGGTTCCAGGCAAACGCGATGATCTCGGCGATGGTGCGGTAGAGCTCTTCGGGGATGCTGTCGCCCAGTTCCATCCGCGCCAGCAGGCGCACCAGTTCGGCGTTTTCGTAAATCGGCACTTCGTAATCGCGGGCGATGCGCAGGATTTCTTCGGCCAGTTCCTCATCGCCCTTGGCAGTGAGGGTCGGGGCGTGGTTGCCGTCGTATTTGAGGGCGATGGCCTGGCGTGGGGCAGTGGAATCGTTCATGCGGTTTCGTCGACCCAGCGGTGTTCGAGGCGGGTTTGGTTGCCTTGCGGCGGTGTGCCGTGGTGGCAGTCGAGGTCGCCGACGTTGAGCCCGGAATCGAGCAAGCGCTGGCGCAAGGCAAACAGATTGTTTTCGATCAGGTCAGCGGTGTACGGCCGCTCGGCCCACAGCTGACTGGACAGGCTGCCGGCGATCAGTTGCGCCTGAATCTGCAGCGGCCCGAGCGGTTCCAGATCGAAGGCCAGATCGACGCGCCACAATTGCTGTTTGGCTTCGCGCTCATCGCGGCGTTCATGCGGCTGCGGCTCGCGCTCCGGCGCTTCTTCACGCTGGAATTTGACCTGCAACGGCACGATGTCTTGCAGGTTGCGCATGGGGATTTCCAGCTGCCAAGTGCTGAGCAGGCGGCCATCGTCGGTGACGCCGGTCTGTTCCAGGCTCGACAGCTGATGACTCTGCAGACGCGACACCGCAGCGGCGGCGAGGCGCAGCAGTTGTTCGAGATCACCTTCGCCTTCGAGTTTCGCCAGCAGTCGTTCGGGCAACGGGAAGCTGCTGGGCACCGGTTTGGCGCTGACCTGGCCGAGGGTGCCGAGGGCGTTCCGGACGAAACTCGGCAGCGCTTGCGCCAAGGTGTTGGCGGCGATGATCGCATTGAAATTGGTGTTGCTCGGCAGGCCCGGGGTCAGTTGCGCGATCAGTTTGAGCAGGTCGGCCTTCATGTCCGGGGCGAGCGTGGGATTTTGTCCGCCGAGCAGTTTCGCTTCAAGGAACGCGCCGCTGTTGGCCAAGGCCAGCGCCACGCCTTTGGCGGTGCTCATTTGTTGCACGTCCGGCAGGCTGGCGAGCAACTTGTCGACCACAGCGCGCAGATCGGCCGAGGTCTGGTCAGTCGCCGGTGGCAGATTTTGCAACATCTTCAGCAGGCCATCGAGGGAGCCTTGGCGGCTTTGCTGGCCGAGCAATTGCTGACTCACCGCCAGTTGTTCCTGACGGCTGCTCAGCGGCACGAATTTAAGGGTCTGCGCGTCCTGCACCTGCGCCGACAACAACGTGCCGATGCGCAGCGGCTGCGGGCTGTCGACGGTCAAGGTGCTGCCGCTCAATGCGGTGTTAAGCAGGGTGACCATCGAGCGAAATACCGCCGCTTGCCCCGGCGTCTGCGGCAGGGCTTGCGAGGTCACGACTTTGCCTTGCAGCAAGGTGCCGGCGGGCAACTGCGCGGTATCGATGCGGGTCAGGGTGGCGACGCTGCTGGCGATCGCTTGTTGCACGGTGATTGCCAGATTGCCGGCCGACGGCTGAGTGATCGCCAGGTTGGTGCCCTGTGGCAACGGCAGGTTGCTGCTGGCCTGCACGGTGGTCTGACGGCCGCTGTCGAGGGTCACTTTGAGCAGCAATTCAAAGGTCTGATCGGCCTGCTTGAGCGACAACACCTCAGCCTTGGCGCTTTGTCCCGCGCCGATCAAGCCCTCGACCGGCGTCAGCAGCTTGAGCAGTTCACCCATCTGCGGGCGAGCGCTCGCCGGCACGGTGGGCGGCAGCGGGAGGATGTTCATTTCGCCTGTCATACGCGGACACAACCTGAGGAAATTGCGCTCTTGAGAGTAAGGCACGGCATGTATAATGCCGCGCGTCGTGCGCTTCGTTCAAAAAACCTGGCAATTGTTTGATCCAGCTCGCCAGATCGAGCGATCAAAGCATCTATGCTGCATCTCTTTAACGGCCGCTCCAGAGCCGACTTGAACCGTATAAGGCCCGTGATCCCTTGACCAGTCCTGTCCTGCAAACCGTTGCCCTGGCGTGTGAACGCGATCTGCGGCTGCTTTTCGAAAACCTCGAATTGCGCCTGGCCAGTGGCGACATGGTGCAGATCAGCGGCCCCAACGGCAGCGGCAAGACCAGTCTTTTACGTCTGCTCGCCGGTTTGATGCAACCCACCGATGGCCAGGTGCTGCTCAATGGTCAACCGCTGACCGAACAGCGCAGCGAACTCGCACGCAACCTGCTGTGGATCGGCCACGCCGCCGGGATCAAGGATCTGCTGACTCCCGAAGAAAACCTGTCGTGGCTGTGCGCCCTGCATCATCCCGCCGAACACGAGGCGATCTGGCAGGCGCTGGCAGCAGTAGGATTGCGCGGTTTCGAAGACGTTCCCTGCCACAGTCTTTCCGCCGGCCAGCAGCGCCGTGTGGCGCTGGCGCGGTTGTATCTGGACAGCCCGCCGTTGTGGATACTCGATGAACCTTTCACCGCGCTGGACAAGCAGGGCGTCGCGCAACTGGAAGAACATCTGGCCGGGCATTGTGAGCGCGGTGGGCTGGTGGTGCTGACCACGCACCACACCCTGAGCCGCATGCCGGCCGGTTATCGCGACATTGATCTGGGGAAATGGGCGGTATGAGTGTCTTCGGCCTGCTGCTTGCCCGCGAATCGCGACTGCTGTTCCGCCGCCCGGCGGAGCTGGCCAATCCGCTGATTTTCTTTGCCATCGTCATTGCCCTTTTCCCGCTGGCCGTCGGCCCGGAAACTCAAGTCTTGCAAAACCTGTCCCCGGGGTTAGTCTGGGTGGCGGCGTTGTTGTCGGTCCTGCTTTCGCTGGACGGATTGTTTCGCAGTGACTTCGAAGACGGCTCGCTGGAACAGTGGGTCCTTTCGTCGCACCCGCTGCCGCTTCTGGTCCTGGCCAAGGTGCTGGCACACTGGCTGTTCTCCGGTCTGGCACTGGTGCTGCTGTCGCCGTTGCTGGCGCTGATGCTCGGTTTGCCGGCCGCGTGCCTGCCGGTGCTGCTGCTGTCGTTGCTGTTGGGCACGCCGGTGTTGAGCCTGCTCGGTGCAGTCGGCGCGGCGCTGACGGTCGGTCTGAAGCGCGGCGGCCTGTTGCTGGCGTTGCTGATTCTGCCGCTGTACATCCCGGTGTTGATCCTTGGCAGCGGCGCGTTGCAAGCGGCGCTGCAAGGCATGCCGGCGACCGGATACCTGTTGTGGATGGCCAGCCTCACAGCGCTGGCGATCACCCTGACACCCTTTGCAATAGCCGCTGGCCTGAAGATCAGCGTCGGCGAATAATAATGAGGCCTGGTCAAAAATTGACCACTTCTTCCAGAAGAAAGGCATGACCCTCTGCCCGCTCGCGATGATGAGCGGCAACCGTGATGGAAACAGTATGAACTGGACCTGGTTTCACAAGCTCGGCTCGCCCAAGTGGTTCTACGGCATCAGCGGCAAGTTCCTGCCGTGGTTGAGCATCGCAGCGTTGCTGCTGATTGGCGTTGGCGTGGTCTGGGGCCTGGCGTTCGCGCCGCCGGATTACCAGCAAGGCAACAGCTTTCGCATCATCTATATCCACGTACCTGCAGCGATGCTCGCCCAGTCGATCTACGTGATGCTCGCGGTGTGCGGCGTGGTCGGGCTGGTGTGGAAAATGAAGCTGGCCGATGTCGCCCTGCAATGCGCCGCACCGATCGGTGCGTGGATGACCGCCGTGGCGCTGGTCACCGGGGCCATCTGGGGCAAGCCGACCTGGGGCTCGTGGTGGGTGTGGGATGCGCGCCTCACCTCGATGCTGATTCTGCTGTTCCTGTATTTCGGCGTGATCGCGCTGGGCAATGCCATCAGCAACCGCGACAGCGCCGCCAAGGCCTGCGCGGTGCTGGCGATTGTTGGCGTGATCAACATTCCGATCATCAAATACTCGGTGGAGTGGTGGAACACCCTGCACCAGGGCGCGACTTTCACTCTTACGGAAAAACCGGCGATGCCAGCGGAAATGTGGCTGCCGCTGCTGCTGACGGTGCTGGGGTTCTACTGCTTCTTCGGCGCTGCGCTGTTGCTGCGCATGCGTCTTGAAGTGCTCAAGCGCGAAGCCCGCGCCAGTTGGGTGAAGGCTGAAGTGCAGCAGAGTCTGGAGGCGGTGCGATGAGTTTTGCTTCATTCGGCGATTTTCTCGCCATGGGCCATCACGGCCTGTATGTCTGGTCGGCCTACGGCATCTGTCTGGCGGTGCTGGCCCTCAACGTGGTGGCGCCGATTGCGGCGCGCAAGCGTTATCTGCAACAAGAGGCGCGTCGTCTGCGCCGGGAGAACGGCAAGTGAATGCGCTGCGCAAAAAACGTCTGATCATCATTCTGGCGATTCTGGTCGGAGTGGGCGCTGCTGTTGGCCTGGCCCTGAGCGCGTTGCAGGAAAACATCAATCTGTTTTACACGCCGACGCAGATCGCTAACGGCGAAGCGCCGCAGGACACGCGCATCCGCGCCGGCGGCATGGTCGAGGCCGGTTCGCTGCAACGCTCCAAGGATTCGCTGGACGTCAAATTCGTCGTCACCGACTTCAACAAATCCGTGACCATCGCCTATCGCGGCATCCTCCCGGATCTGTTCCGCGAAGGGCAGGGCATTGTCGCCCTCGGCAAGCTCAACGCTGATGGCGTGGTGGTCGCCGATGAAGTGCTGGCCAAGCACGACGAGAAGTACATGCCGCCGGAAGTGACCAAAGCGCTGAAGGACAGCGGTCAATCCGCACCGACGCCTGTGAAGGAGGGTTGATCGATGGCCGCCGCACTGTTTATTCCTGAGCTGGGCCATCTGGCGATGATTCTCGCGCTGTGTTTTGCGCTGGTGCAAGCGGTGGTGCCATTGATCGGTGCCTGGCGCGGTGACCGTTTCTGGATGAGTCTGGCCCAGCCCGCCGCATGGGGGCAGTTTGCCTTTTTATTGTTTGCGTTCGGCATTTTGACCTACGCATTCATGACCGATGATTTCTCTGTCGCCTACGTGGCAAACAACTCCAACACCGCTTTGCCGTGGTACTACAAATTCAGCGCGGTGTGGGGCGCCCACGAAGGTTCGCTGCTGCTGTGGGCGCTGATTCTCGGTGGCTGGACCTTCGCCGTGTCGGTGTTCTCCCGACAGTTGCCGCAAGTCATGCTCGCCCGGGTACTGGCGGTGATGGGCATGATCAGCACCGGTTTCCTGCTGTTCCTGATCCTCACGTCCAACCCGTTCAAACGCATCCTGCCGCAGATGCCGAGCAATGGCGCTGACCTCAATCCACTGTTGCAAGACATTGGCCTGATCGTTCACCCGCCGATGTTGTACATGGGCTACGTCGGCTTTTCGGTGGCGTTCGCCTTCGCCATCGCTGCGTTGATGGGCGGTCGCCTCGATGCGGCGTGGGCGCGCTGGTCGCGGCCATGGACCATCGTCGCCTGGGCCTTCCTCGGCATTGGCATCACGCTCGGTTCGTGGTGGGCGTATTACGAACTCGGCTGGGGCGGCTGGTGGTTCTGGGATCCGGTGGAAAACGCCTCGTTCATGCCTTGGCTGGTCGGCACAGCGCTGATTCACTCGCTGGCGGTCACCGAGAAACGCGGTGTGTTCAAGAGCTGGACGGTGTTGCTGGCGATTGCCGCGTTTTCATTGAGCCTGCTCGGCACTTTCCTCGTTCGTTCGGGCGTGCTGACCTCGGTGCATGCGTTTGCCTCCGATCCGGAGCGCGGCGTGTTCATCCTGATTTTCCTGCTGTTTGTGGTCGGCGGTTCGCTGACGCTGTTTGCGCTGCGTGCGCCGGTGGTGAAAAGTCAGGTTGGCTTCAATCTGTGGTCGCGGGAAACCTTGCTACTGGGCAACAACCTGGTGCTGGTTGTCGCTGCATCGATGATCCTGCTTGGGACCTTGTATCCGCTGATTCTTGATGCCATCAGTGGCGCCAAACTGTCGGTCGGCCCGCCGTACTTCAATGCGTTGTTCATACCGTTGATGGCATTGCTGATGCTGGTGATGGCGATCGGTGTGATCGTGCGCTGGAAGGACACGCCGGTGAAATGGCTGGCAAACATGCTCACTCCGGTGCTGCTCGGCAGCGTCGCATTGGCCGTGGTGGCCAGCGTGGCCTACGGCGATTTCAACTGGGCGGTAATTGCGACTTTCCTGCTCGCCGCTTGGGTGTTGCTCGCCGGTGTGCGCGACCTGTTCGACAAGACTCGCCACAAAGGCCTGATCAAGGGTTTGCCGACGCTGACCCGCAGTTATTGGGGCATGCAGATCGCCCACCTCGGCATCGCCGTGTGCGCGCTGGGCGTGGTGTTGTCGAGCCAGAACAGTGCCGAGCGCGACCTGCGTCTGGCGCCGGGCGAGTCGATGGATCTGGCCGGCTATCAGTTCGTCTTCGAAGGCGCCAAGCATTTCGAGGGGCCGAATTTTACCTCGGACAAAGGCACCATCCGCGTCATTCGCGATGGCAAGGAAATCAGCGTGCTGCACCCGGAAAAGCGTCTGTACACCGTGCAGAACTCGGTGATGACCGAAGCCGGCATCGATGCCGGTTTTACCCGCGATCTCTACGTCGCTCTCGGTGAACCGCTGGATAACGGCGCCTGGGCTGTGCGCGTACACGTCAAACCGTTTGTGCGCTGGATCTGGTTCGGCGGCTTGCTGACCGGATTGGGTGGTTTGCTGGCGGCGCTGGATCGGCGTTATCGGGTCAAGGTGAAAAGCAAAGTGCGCGAGGCACTGGGCATGACGGGAGCGGCGGCATGAGGCGTTGGTTGATGTTGTTGCCGTTGGCGATTTTTCTGCTGGTGGCGGTATTTCTCTATCGTGGCTTGTACCTGGATCCGGCGGAACTGCCGTCGGCGATGATCAACAAGCCGTTCCCGGAGTTTTCCCTGCCGAGTGTGCAGGGTGACAAGACGCTGACCAAGGCCGACATTCTCGGCAAACCGGCGCTGGTCAATGTCTGGGGCACCTGGTGCATCTCCTGCCGCGTTGAGCACCCGGTGCTGAACCAACTCGCCGAGCGCGGCGTGGTGATCTACGGCATCAACTACAAGGACACCAATGCCGACGCCTTGAAGTGGCTGGCCGAGTTTCACAATCCGTATGCGCTGGATATTCGTGACGACGAGGGTTCGCTGGGCTTGAATCTTGGTGTCTACGGCGCGCCGGAAACCTTCTTTATCGACGCCAAAGGCGTCATCCGCGACAAGTTCGTCGGGGTGATCGACGAGCAGGTCTGGCGCGAAAAACTCGCGGCCAAGTATCAGGCGCTGGTCGATGAGGCCAAGCCATGAAGCGTTTTCTCGCAGCGGTGGTGCTGGGTTTGAGCCTGGCTGGTGTCGCCCATGCGGCCATCGACACCTACGAATTTGCCAAAGAGGGCGACCGCGAGCGTTTCCGCGAACTGACCAAGGAACTGCGCTGCCCCAAATGCCAGAACCAGGACATTGCCGATTCCAACGCGCCGATCGCCGCCGACCTGCGCAAAGAGATTTTCCGCATGCTCGGTGAGGGCAAGGACAATCAGCAGATCATCGACTTCATGGTCGATCGCTACGGTGATTTCGTCCGCTACAAACCGGCGCTCAATGCCAAGACCGCGCTGCTGTGGTTCGGCCCGGCCGGTCTGTTGCTCGGTGGTTTCGTAGTGATCGCACTGATCGTGCGCAGGCGTCGCGGGCAGCGTGCCGAAACGCCGTCATCGCTGTCTGCCGAAGAACGTCAGCGCCTCGACCAACTGTTGGATAAAAACCAAGAATGATTGATTTCTGGCTTGCCGCAGGGCTGTTGCTTCTGGTCGCCCTGAGTTTTCTGCTGATCCCGGTGCTGCGCGAACGCCGTGCCCAGCGGGAAGAAGATCGCACCGCGTTGAACGTCGCGCTGTATCAGGAACGGGTGGCCGAGCTGCAAGCGCAGCAGGCCGAGGGCGTGCTCGACGCCGCGCAACTGGACAGCGGCCGCGCGGAAGCTGCACGGGAGCTGCTCGCTGATACCGAAGGCGTTGCCGCACCGCGTGTCTCGCGTCTGGGCAAGCCGTTGCCGCTGCTGGCCGCCGTGCTGGTACCGGTGCTGGGCCTCGGTCTGTACCTGCATTTCGGCGCCGCCGACAAGGTCGAACTGACCCGCGAATTCGCTCAGGCACCGCAGTCGATGGAAGAGATGACCCAGCGTCTGGAACGTGCGGTGGCCGCACAACCGGATTCCGCTGAAGGTCTGTATTTCCTCGGCCGTGCCTACATGGCTCAGGACCGCCCGGCAGACGCGGCGAAGATGTTCGAGCGCGCCGCCAACCTCGCCGGTCGACAGCCGGAGCTGCTCGGCCAGTGGGCGCAGGCGCAGTATTTTGCTGACGGTAAAAAGTGGTCGGAGCAGATTCAGAAACTGACCGACGAAGCGCTGAAGGCCGATCCGAAAGAAGTCACCAGCCTCGGCCTGCTCGGCATCGCCGCGTTCGAAGGCGAGCGTTATCAGGAGGCCATCGACTACTGGAATCGCCTGCTCGCGCAACTGCCGCCGGATGACAACTCTCGCGCTGCGCTGCAAGGCGGCATCGAGCGTGCCGCCGAGCGCCTGAAGGCAAGCGGTGGCAAGGTTGCCGAGGCAGCGGCGCCGAAAGCTGCGTTGCTGACAGTCAGCGTTGATCTGGCCAGCGAACTCAAAGGCAAGGTGCAACCGGGCGACAGCGTGTTCATCTTCGCCCGCGCCACTTCTGGCCCACCGGCGCCGCTGGCGGCCAAACGCCTGACCGTCGCCGACCTGCCGGTGACCGTCGAACTGGGCGATGCCGACGCAATGATGCCGCAGTTGAAACTGTCCAACTTCCCTGAAGTCCAACTGGTTGCGCGCATCTCACGGGCCGGTCAACCGACTGCCGGTGAGTGGATCGGTCGCAGCGGCCCACTGGCCAGCAGCACCACCGCGCTACAAAAACTGACTATCGACAGCCCGGACAAGTAACCGGACCCAACAGGAAAGTACCGCCATGCACACCATCGCCCGCATCACAGTCCTCACACTGGCCCTGGGCTTGAGTGCATGTGCGGTACAACGCCCGGAACCGACCACCAGCCTGCCACCGATCCCGCCTTCGCAACCGAGCCCGACCCCGTCGACCTCGCCGACTCCCGGCAAAACCATCCCGGCCAAACCCGCCAAGCCTGTGCCCCGCACCTCGGCCAGCTTCGCCCCGCCACCGGGCGGCAACAGCCACTGGGACCAGAAACTCGGCGTCTATGTCCTCGACGACCAGACCAACACCTTCTACCGCCAGCGCACCTACTACCGCTGGAACAACGGCTGGAGCCGCTCGGTCAGCCCCAACGGCCCGTGGGAAGACACCAACATCCACGGCGTCCCGCCGGGGTTGGGCAAGAAATTCGGGCAGTAAGAGAAACGGCGATCCTGGGATCGCCGTTTTTTTTGCGTCTGATTTTCAGAGAATCGCACGATAGTTGGCTAACACCTTTACCGACTCGACCAGTCCTTGCCGTTGGAGAAAGCCAAGATATTTGTCCACCTCCACATTGGGCGTTTTCAATTGCCGTCGCTGGCTTTGAGCCGCAGCGACGACGGCAGCCGAATCAAGATGGAAAAGGTTTTCCACAAACTCATCCGGGTGCTGAGCTTCAATGCCGTATGGCGCGAGGTGACGGGTGGGGAAATCTTTCAGGTTGAACGTCACTATTACATCGGCACCGCATCGGATTGCGGCCGCTAGAACATGGCGATCGTTCTCATCAGGCAGTGTCAGGCCTGACACCAAGTCTTCATAGCCATCGATACACGCGTCTGGAATGGCCAGGTCCATCAATTGCGATGTGCGATCGAGTTGTTCGAGGGTCAGGTCGGACCTGTTCTTCAATAAGTTACGCTTCCATTCGTGGTGTATTTCCTGAGTCCAGCGAGCCCGATACAGCCCTGACAACGCGAGCCACATCAGGAAATCTCTTAGAGGGGCCGGATATAAAACGCATGCATCGTATACAGCAGTGAAAGAGGAATGCCTCACTCGTATCCTGTCCTTAGCGCCTGTGCCTGCTCCGCGAGAAGCATCATTGCCTGCTCGCTGGCGGTGTCTCGCCGGGTTTTATATTCCATCAGATCGGCAAAACGCACACGTCGGTGCTTGCCTGTTTTGTGGTAGGAAATCTCACCGCGCTCCAGCAGTTTGATCATGTGCGGACGTGAGACGTTGAGCAGATCGGCAGCTTCCTGCGTGGTCAGCTCCGCGTGGATCGGTACCACCTTCACAGCGTTGCCCTGCGCCAGCGCCGCGAGGATATCGCTCAGCAAGCGCAACGCCGATGTTGGCAGCTCGACGCTGTGGGCTTCGTTCTGTTCATCAAAAATCTGGATTCGCTGAGTTTCAAAACCGCTTGCGAGAAATGCGGTCAGGGCGCGCTGGCCTGCAATCGCGGCTTTGACCTCACGTTCGACGGGCAGATTGATGGCGGATGGAGTAGCGGTGGTCATAAGACAGTTCCAGCATTGTAAGGAAGATCCGCGGACGTTATTCGAATCAAGCGAAATTCGCAATAAACGAAACTGTTGCAGGAATACTTTGTAAAACAACCAACCATCACTCCGCCCCATTCTGTGCTTGAGTAAAGATAACTCTAGAGTTACTTTTAATGGGCCAGGCCAAGGAGGCGGTTGGTGCAGAGCAGGCTATTGATGAAGGAGCTGGAGGAGGCGGGCTGGACGCTGGATCGGGTTGCGGGCAGTCATCACATCTTCACTCATCGTTACAACCCGAACACGATTGCCGTCCCGCATCCGAAAAAGGATTTACCGCTGGGGACAGTCAAAAGCATTCGGCGGCGCGCGGGGTTATTCAGCCCGCCAACCCGTCATGAAGGAGATCCGTAATGCAATATCCCATCTGCATCGAGTGGGGTGACGAGAACACTGCCATCGGCATTCAGATCCCCGATATTCCCGGCGCAGTCACGGCCGGGGACAGCTTTGAGGAGGCCTACAACGCGGCCGTGGAAGTGGCTCACCTCATGCTGCAGGAGATCGCGGCGGCCGGTCAGGCGATTCCGATGCCGACCTCGGCAGCGGCGCATCGCAGCCATCCGGATTTTGCCGGGATGGGCTGGGGCATGCTGGAGCTGGATATCTCGCCGTACCTGGGCAAGACCGAAAAGGTCAACGTTACGCTGCCCGGCTATGTGATTCAGCGTATTGATCGCTATGTACGCGAGCACAACGTGAAAAGCCGCTCGTCGTTTCTGGCGGATGCGGCGATGGAGAAACTGGTTCGGTATTGAAGGCTTGTCCAATTGTGGGAGCGAGCCTGCTCGCGAAGGCGTCAGGTCAGGCACTCATCTGGCTGACACACCGCGTTCGCGAGCAGGCTCGCTCCCACACTGGTTTTGTGTATTGCAGTGATTCGCAGGTCACCCAAAACCTGTGGGAGCGAGCTTGCTCGCGAAGCTTTTGACGCCCTCAAGCCGTGGCCAATGAAGCGCGTCGTGAAGTGCTCAAAAACCGCAACAACGCCAGCAACGGAAACACGCTGCCAACAATCACGATCCACAACCAGCCGCCATGCTCGTATACCGCGCTGGCCACCGAGGAGCCGAAGGCGCCGCCGATGAAGATGCTGGTCATGTACAGCGCGTTCAAACGGCCACGACTTTTCGCGTCCAGCGAGTACACCGCGCGTTGGCCCAGGACCATGTTCATCTGCACGCAGAAGTCGAGTACCACGCCGGTTACGGCCAGGCCGATGACGCTGTAGGCCGGGTGAATGAAGGCGGGCAGGAAGCTCAGGCTGGCGAAGAGCATGGCCAGCAGCGAGGCGATGCGTGTGTGGCCGGCATCGGCGAGGCGGCCGCTGATTGGCGCGGCGATGGCACCGATGGCGCCCACCAGAGCGAAGATCGCGATCTCGCTTTGCGACAGGCCATGGTTGCGCGCCAGCTCCAGCGGCACGGCGGTCCAGAACAGGCTGAACGTGGCGAACATGCAGCCCTGATAAAACGCCCGCTGACGCAGCACCGGTTGCTGGCGCAGCAGCGTCCACAGCGAGCCGATCAATTGGCCATAAGTTGCGCTGTGATCTGGCTGGCGCTTGGGCACGGTCAGCGCCAGCACCATGCTGATCGCTGCCATCAACGCTGCGGCGATCATGAACATGGCGCGCCAGCCGAGGTGATCGGCGACCACGCTCGACACCGGTCGCGCCAACAGAATACCCAGCAGCAAACCGCCCATGATCCCGCCCACCACGCGACCACGGGACTCTTCCGGCGCCAGATGCGCGGCCAGCGGAATCAGGATCTGCACCGACACCGAGCTGAAGCCGACCAGCAGTGAGATCAGCAGGAACACGTTGGGCTGCTCGGTAAACGCTGCGCCAAGCAGACTGGCGATTGCCACCAGCGTGGTGATGATCATCAGCCGCCGGTTTTCCAGCAGATCTCCCAACGGCACCAGAAAGAACAGGCCCAACGCATAGCCGATCTGCGTCAGCGAGACGATGAAACTGGCCATGGTGTCGGAGAGGCCGATGTCCGGCGCGATCAGGCCGATGATCGGCTGTGCGTAGTAGATGTTGGCAACGATGGCGCCGCAGCAGAACGCGAACAGCAGGACCATGCCTCGGGTCATTGCGTGAGGGGTGGCGGTCATAGGGGATCTCGGGTCGGGCACAGGAAAGCGATGAGGCTAATGGACAGCGCGGGTTAGCAGAAGACGTTTTTGGATGATAACTGTTATTACGTTGTGTAATGACGGGTCTTGAAATCTGGGTCAAGGGGGCGGGTAGGGTCTTGTATTTCCTGGTACACCCATAAAAGCCCCTCACCCTAGCCCTCTCCCAGAGGGAGAGGGAACCGATCGGGGGATGCTTGGGAGGTACGCCAACCTGATGGTTATTCGCTGAATCCACAACGGTCGAATCCAAAAATTATCTCTCTCGATCCATAATCGACTCGGTCCTGCAGGTCGATGTCTGACTTAAGTCACCTCGGTCGGCCCCCTCTCCCAATGGGAGAGGGCTGGGGTGAGGGGCTTCTGGCTCAACAAAAAAGGCGACCCCAGCGGGTCGCCTTTTGATTTTTTCAGATCAAGCCTTACTGCCCGCTATAAATCTGATCAAACACCCCACCATCATTAAAGTGAGTCTTCTGCACCGTGCGCCAGTCACCAAAGGTCTTCTCCACCGAAAGGAAATCGACTTTCGGGAAACGGTCGGTGTACTTCGCCAGCACCGCCGGGTCACGCGGACGCAGGTAGTTGGCCGCCGCAATTTCCTGTCCTTCCGGCGACCACAGGTACTTCAGATACTCATCAGCCGCAGCGCGCGAGCCCTTCTTGTCGACGACTTTGTCGACCACCGAAACCGGTGGCTCGGCTTCTGCGGAGACGCTTGGGTAGATAACTTCGAACTGATCGCGACCGAACTCGCGGGCGATCATTTCCGCTTCGTTTTCGAAGGTCACCAGTACATCGCCGATCTGGTTGGTCATGAACGTGGTGGTAGCGGCGCGGCCGCCGGTATCGAGCACTGGCGCCTGCTTGAACAGTTTGCCGACGAAGTCCTTGGCCTTGTTCTCGTCACCGCCATTCTTCAGCACATAACCCCAGGCCGACAGGTAGGTGTAGCGACCATTACCCGAAGTTTTCGGGTTGGGCACAATCACCTGCACGCCGTCCTTGAGCAGGTCCGGCCAGTCTTTCAGCGCTTTCGGGTTGCCCTTGCGGACGATGAATACCGTGGCCGAGGTGAACGGTGCGCTGTTGTTCGGCAGGCGCGTGACCCAATTGTCCGGGACCAGTTTGCCGTTGTCGGCGAGGGCATTGATGTCGGTGGCCATGT
>NZ_RAZO01000361.1:2101-4889 GCF_004307535.1 Pseudomonas sp. Sample_9 | reverse complement strand
TTGTCCGGGACCAGTTTGCCGTTGTCGGCGAGGGCATTGATGTCGGTGGCCATGTTCATGGTGATGACGTCAGCCGGCAGGCCGTCGATCACCGAACGCGCCTGCTTGCTCGAGCCGCCGAAGGACATCTGCACGGTGATGTTTTCGTTGTGCTCGGCTTGCCAGTGCTTCTGGAACGCAGTGTTGTAGTCCTTGTAGAAATCGCGCATCACGTCGTAGGAAACGTTGAGCAGCGTCGGTGCTGCCTGAGCGATGTTGGCCAAGGCCAGGCCGGCGGCGAGAAGTGAGGCGCCAAAGAGTTTTTTCACTGCGCATTCCTTGTTCTATGGGGTGTCGTGTCAAAAATGAGGCGATTTGCCAGCGACTATAGCGGGCCTCGCATAGTCGCTTAAAGATTAAAAAGCTCTGTGCTTATTCCAGTTTCTTGAACAGCTGACTACCGCAGCGCGAACAAAACGCGGCGCTCTGCTCGTGGCTCTTTTTCTGGCAGCCCGGGCAGTCATGTTGCAGCTGTTCGCCGCGCATGGCGTTGGCCAGCTCAGCGGTGAAAATCCCTGTGGGCACGGCGATGATCGAGTAACCGGTGATCATCACCAGCGAGGAAATCACCTGGCCCAGCGGCGTCTTCGGCACGATGTCGCCGAAGCCCACAGTGGTCAAGGTTACGATCGCCCAATAGATGCCCTTGGGAATACTGGTGAAGCCATGCTCCGGGCCTTCGATCACGTACATCAGCGTGCCGAACACCGTCACCAGCGTGCACACGCTGACCAGAAACACGACGATTTTCTGCTTGCTGCCGCGCAGCGCCGACATCAGATAGTTGGCTTGCTTGAGATACGGGCTGAGCTTGAGCACGCGGAAAATCCGCAGCATCCGAATGATGCGGATGATCAGCAGATACTGCGCATCGCTGTAATACAGCGCGAGGATGCCCGGCACGATCGCAAGCAGATCCACCAGACCATAAAAGCTGAAGGCATAGCGCAGTGGCTTGGGCGAGCAGTACAGACGCAGGATGTACTCGCCGAGGAAAATCGCCGTGAAGCCCCACTCGATATAGGCCAGAACGTCGGCGTAATTACGGTGAATGCTGTCGATACTGTCGAGCATCACGATCACCAGGCTGGCGAGGATGATCACCAGCAGGATGCCGTCGAAGCGACGCCCGGCCGGGGTGTCGCTCTGGAAAATCATGACGTAGAGCCGTTCGCGCCAATTGTTGCTGCTGTCCATGGATAACGCCTGAATCGAAGATCAGCGCAGCCTAGGGTGATTCTCCTCGTGAGCGCAAGACTCATGCGCAAGCGACGCTTTGCCAAGCATTTGAATGCCGGCACGAATCAACCAGCAGGCGAGGATGAACGGCGCGGTCAGGGTGGCCAGCCCGAGGGCGGCAAACAGCGGCGTCACCAGCAGCGCCAGGACAATGGCGAGCAGCGGCAGCCACGGATTTTGTCGCTGAGCGCTGAAGGCGAGGGCGGCGAGTACAGCGTTGTAGCCACCGAGCCCGAGCAGTGCGGCGGACGTTTCGTGGTGCAGCAGGCTGGAACCGAGGCCGATCGCCGACGCCAGCAGCGCCCAGCAGAACGCACGGCGATCGGCAATCAGCAGACCGCTGGCAATCAACGCCCCGGCCAAAGGATGGTCGAGGAACATCACCTGGCCGAATCCGCGCAGTTCAGCGGCCAGCAGATTTGTCGTGTTCAGGTCGACCGATGCCACCGGCGCGGACGGTTCGGCGAACATCAGCAGCACCCAGCTGAGCGCCACGAACGGCGAGGTATACGCCGGTATGGCGCGACTGCGGTACACATGTTTGAGCCATTGCTGAGTGAGCATCGCACTCAAGCCGCCCGCCGCAAGAATCAACGGCGGCAGCAGTGGCGACCAAGGGAAATACAGGCTCAGCAGCAGGCCGAGCAGCACGCCGTTGTAGCTGAACAACCCGGCCTGGCGATCGGCCTTGGCGTAGTTGCGCCGCTGCGCGGTGAGCAGACCGGCAACGCCACCGAGCAGCGCCCCGGCGAACAGCACCGGCGCGGTCAGCAGAATCGCCAACAGACACAGCAGGCCGCACAGCGGATGACGCTGAAAGAAAATCTGACTGAAACCGTTGAGCAACGCTTCGGCCCAGTCGGGGCAGTGGGTGTTGAAGTGATTGGCAGGCATGGCAGTTCTGAAAGTCAGGGAAACCGAGGCGCCTGCTTCGCGAGCAAGCTCGCTCCCACATGGATCTGCGTCCAGTCATTGAGTTTGTGGTGCACACAAATCAACTGTAGGAGCGAGCCTGCTCGCGAAGAGGCCGGTACAGGCGCTAAATCAACGTTTCGATGCGCAGCGAATTGGTCGACCCCGGCTGCCCGAACGGTACGCCAGCGGTAATCAGCAGCGTGTCGCCACGCTCGGCCATGCCTTGCGCCTGGGCGATTTCCAACGCGGTCGAGCAGACTTCGTCGACCTGACGCAGGCGATCGTTGACCACCGAATGAATGCCCCACGCCACGCTCAAGCGCCGCGCGGTTTGCAGGTTCGGCGTCAGATTGAGGATCGGTGCTTTCGGCCGTTCCCGGGATGCGCGCAGCGTCGAGGCGCCGGACTCGCTGTAATTGACCAGCACCGCCACCGGCAGCACGTTGCTGATCCGGCGGATCGCACAGCTGATCGCATCGGAAACCGTCGCCTCGGCTTTCGGACGGCTGACGTCGAGCTGAGTCTGGTAATCCGGGCCGTTCTCAACCTGACGGATGATCTTGCTCATCATCTGCACGGCTTCCAGCGGGTACTC
>NZ_RAZO01000361.1:0-2001 GCF_004307535.1 Pseudomonas sp. Sample_9 | reverse complement strand
GCGACCATGATGGCGTCGCTCAACTCAGCAATCTCACGCAGTTGCTCGACCGCCGAAGGCTTCTCGATTTTCGCCATCAGGAATGCCTTGTCGCCGATCAACGCGCGGGCTTCGACAATGTCCTGCGGGCGCTGTACGAACGACAGCGCGACCCAGTCCACACCCAATTCCAGGCCGAAGCTCAGATCGCGGCGATCCTTGGCGGTCAGCGGGCTGAGGTCGAGCACCGCTTGCGGCACGTTCACGCCCTTGCGATCGGACAGTTCGCCGCCGTTGAGCACGGTGGTGTCGATCGCATCGCCGTACTTGGTGACCACGCGCAGGCGCAGCTTGCCGTCGTCGAGCAGCAGATCCATGCCGGCTTCCAGCGCGGCAATGATCTCCGGATGCGGCAGGTTGACCCGGCGCTCATCGCCCGGTGTCGTATCGAGATCGAGGCGTAACGCCTGACCGCGATGCAGCTGCACCTTGCCGTCAGCGAATTTGCCGACACGCAGTTTCGGCCCCTGCAGATCCATCAGAATGCCCAGCGGGTAGTTGAGCTGACGCTCGACTTCGCGGATCCACTGATAGCGCTTGGCGTGGTCGGCGTGATCGCCGTGGCTGAAGTTCAGGCGGAAGATGTTGACCCCGGCCTCGACCAGCTCGCGGATGTCATCGATACCGTCGACCGCAGGGCCGAGGGTGGCGAGGATTTTGACCTTTTTATCAGGCGTCATGATTTGCAGTTCTCAAGGATCAGAATGGCGCGGAAGTCGTTGACGTTGGTGCGGGTCGGCTCGGTAACGATCAGCGCATCGAGCGCCTGGAAGTAGCCGTAGCCGTTGTTGTTATCCAGCTCGTCGCTGGCGCTCAGACCCAGTGCGGCGGCGCGGGCGTAGCTGTCCGGGGTCATGATCGCGCCGGCGTTGTCTTCCGAGCCGTCGATGCCATCGGTGTCGCCGGCCAGCGCGTAGACGCCGGGCTGGCCCTTGAGGCTGTCGGTCAGGCTGAGGAGGAATTCGGCATTGCGTCCGCCACGGCCATTGCCGCGCACGGTCACCGTGGTTTCACCGCCGGAGAGAATCACGCACGGCGCTGACAAGGGCTGGCCGTGGTGGATGATCTGTCGGGCGATGCCGGCGTGGACTTTCGCCACTTCACGGGACTCGCCTTCGAGGTCGCCGAGAATCAAGGTGCTGAAACCGGCCTGACGGCATTTCACCGCCGCCGCGTCCAGCGATTGCTGCGGGCGGGCGATCAACTGGAAATGACTGCGCGCCAGACTCGGATCGCCGGGTTTGACGGTTTCCGATTCCGGACTTTGCAGCCAGGTGCGCACGGAGGCGGGAATGTCGATGCCGTAGCGCTTGATGATCGCCAGTGCTTCGGCCGAAGTGCTCGGGTCGGCCACGGTCGGGCCGGAGGCAATGACGGTGGCGAGGTCGCCCGGCACATCGGAAATCGCGTAGGTATAAACCGTCGCCGGCCAGCAGGCCTTGCCCAAACGCCCACCCTTGATCGCCGACAGATGCTTGCGCACGCAGTTCATCTCGCCGATGGTCGCGCCGGATTTGAGCAGGGCTTTGTTGATCGCCTGCTTATCGGCAAGGGTGATGCCTTCGGCTGGCAGGGCGAGCAGGGCAGAGCCGCCGCCGGAGAGCAGGAAGATCACGCGGTCGTCTTCAGTCAGGTTGCTGACCAGCTCCAGCACACGTTTGGCCACGGCCAGACCCGCCGCATCCGGCACCGGGTGTGCGGCTTCGACCACTTCGATTTTTTCGCACGGAGCGCCGTGGCCGTAGCGGGTCACCACCAGGCCGGTGACTTCACCCTCCCAGCAGCGCTCGACCACTTGCGCCATGGCAGCAGCGGCTTTGCCGGCGCCGATGACGATCACCCGACCCGTGCGATCGGCAGGCAAATGGGCTTCGAGGACTTGGTTCGGATGGGCCGCGTCGATGGCTGTGGCAAACAGCTCGCGCAGCAGTTGTTGCGGATCGACCGACATGGCGGGCTCCC
>NZ_RAZO01000243.1:0-2122 GCF_004307535.1 Pseudomonas sp. Sample_9 | reverse complement strand
CTGGACCTGGGTTCGTTCGAGGCGGCGGAAATTCTTGAGCTGTTTACCCGCGAGATTGCTCCGCACTATTACAACAGGGCGATTTTCGATGTGCAGACCCACCTCAAGGAACGGTTTGAAAGCATCGAAAGCGACCTGTGGGCGCTCGAAAAAAATTAGGAGCAGCTGCAAGCCGCAAGCTTCAAGCTGCAAGAACTGGTACACCGCATGCTCGCAGCTAGTCGCTTGCAGCTTGCCGCTCTTTTGACGAAGGAAAAAGCATGCTGATTATTCCCGCTATCGATCTCAAAGACGGTGCCTGCGTACGTCTGCGCCAGGGCCGCATGGAAGATTCCACGGTGTTCTCCGATGACCCGGTGAGCATGGCTGCCAAGTGGGTGGAGGGCGGTTGCCGCCGTCTGCATCTGGTCGACCTCAACGGCGCGTTCGAAGGCCAGCCGGTCAACGGCGAAGTGGTGACCGCGATCGCCAAGCGCTACCCGACCCTGCCGATCCAGATCGGTGGCGGCATCCGTTCGCTGGAAACCATTGAGCATTACGTCAAGGCCGGCGTCAGCTACGTGATCATCGGGACCAAAGCCGTAAAAGATCCGGCGTTCGTTGCTGAAGCCTGCCGTGCGTTTCCGGGCAAGATCATTGTCGGTCTGGATGCGAAAGACGGTTTCGTCGCCACCGACGGTTGGGCTGAGATCAGCACCGTGCAGGTCATTGACCTGGCCAAGCAGTTCGAAGCCGACGGCGTGTCCTCGATCGTTTATACCGACATCGCCAAAGACGGCATGATGCAGGGCTGCAACGTACCGTTCACCGCTGCGCTGGCCGCTGCCACCAGGATTCCAGTGATCGCTTCCGGCGGCATCCATAACCTGGGTGACATCAAGTCGCTGCTCGACGCCAAGGCACCGGGCATCATCGGCGCGATCACGGGCCGCGCGATCTATGAGGGCACTTTGGATGTTGCAGAGGCTCAAGCTTTTTGTGATGGCTACGCGGCCAGATAAAAGCAGCTTCAAGTTGCAAGCTGCGAGCTGCAAGTTAGAAGCGCGACCGCAATCCGCCCTTTCTTGCAGCTTGAAGCTTGAAGCTTCTTAATCGGAGATTAAGTCTTATGGCGTTAGCCAAGCGCATCATCCCTTGCCTGGACGTGGACAACGGCCGGGTCGTCAAAGGTGTGAAGTTCGAGAACATTCGTGACGCCGGTGACCCGGTGGAAATCGCCCGTCGCTACGACGAGCAGGGCGCCGACGAGATTACCTTTCTCGACATCACCGCCAGCGTCGATGGTCGTGACACTACGCTGCATACCGTCGAGCGCATGGCCAGCCAGGTGTTCATTCCGCTGACCGTCGGCGGTGGCGTGCGTACCGTGCAGGACATCCGCAACCTGCTCAATGCCGGCGCGGACAAAGTGTCGATCAACACCGCTGCCGTGTTCAACCCGGAATTCGTAGGCGAAGCCGCGCAGCATTTCGGCTCGCAGTGCATCGTCGTCGCCATCGACGCCAAGAAAGTCTCCGGCCCCGGCGAAACCCCGCGCTGGGAAATCTTCACCCACGGCGGGCGCAAGCCGACCGGCCTCGACGCAGTCGAGTGGGCGAAGAAAATGGAAGGCCTCGGTGCTGGCGAGATCCTGCTGACCAGCATGGATCAGGACGGCATGAAAAACGGCTTCGACCTCGGCGTGACCCGCGCCATCAGCGACGCGCTGGGCATTCCGGTGATCGCTTCCGGTGGCGTCGGCAATTTGCAGCATCTGGCCGATGGCATTCTCGAAGGCCATGCCAGTGCGGTGCTGGCGGCGAGTATTTTCCACTTCGGCGAATACACCGTGCAGGAAGCCAAGGCCTACATGTCGCATCGCGGCATCGTCATGCGCTAAAGCGTACAGGCCAGTGGACAGCATGGCGCGCCCAAGGCACTCTTGGGCACGCCATGGATTCCGGTAGCCCGACATGATCAAACGCCTGCTTGTTGTTCTCGCCAGCGCCTCGTTGTTGTTAATCAGCAATGCCCGGGCCGAAACCAGTCCCGACACCGATCTGGTGCTGCTCACCGAGAACTTCCCGCCGTACAACATGGCGAAGAACGGCAAGAATTTCGCCCAGGGCGACAACATCAACGG
>NZ_RAZO01000318.1:25041-28588 GCF_004307535.1 Pseudomonas sp. Sample_9 | reverse complement strand
TTACTTTTTTTGGCGCTTGTAAAAAAGTAAGTCGCCGTCAGGCGAAACCGCCAGCAGCCGCTACCGAAGCAACGGATATTCACCCAATCTCAAGAGCCCGCGCAAGCGCCCCACCAACCCTCAGATAAACCTCCAGAACCCCAGGCACCACCGCCCCCAACCGCAACAAATCATGAGTCAACCCGGCACAAACCTCGACATCGACCTCAACCCCCTGCCCGCGCAGCCTGTCGACATAAGCCTGCCCCTCATCCAGCAACGGATCAAACCCGGCCAATACCACAATGGCCGGCGCAACCCCACGCAAATCCTCCGCCAGCAACGGCGAAAAACGCCAATCCAGATAATCCTCCGGCCCTCGCGCATAGTGCTGATAAAACCACTCCAGCGTGTCGTTCTCGAGCAAATACCCCTCGCCAAACAACAGCCGCGAATCATGCACCCGCGAAGCATCGGTCACCGGATAACACAACAACTGCGCCTTCGGCGCGATAGCCACCGTGTGCGGCTGCCGCACCGCCTGAATCGCCAGCACCGTCGCCAACGTGGCGCCCGCGCTGTCGCCACCAAACGCAACGCGCGAACCATCCAGGCCCAGGCTCGCAGCCTGTTCGGCCAGCCAGGCCAAAGCGTCCTCGCCATCCTCCAGCGCCGTCGGAAAGCGATGCTCCGGCGCCAGTCGATAACCGACCGAGAGCACCGCACACGGCGTGCGCTGGCAAAACTCGCGGCAGACGCCGTCGTGGGAATCCAGACTGCCGACCACAAACCCGCCACCGTGGAAATACACCAGCACCGGCAGCGGCGATTCAACACCGTTGGGCCGATACAAACGTAACGCCAGCGCCGCACCGTCACGGGCCTGTGTTTCGATCTCGGTGACTTCAAGATCCTGCGGCGCCGGCCAGCGCAGTTGCGCGGTGGTCTGTTCGAAGGTGGCGCGGGCTTCGCTCGGGGTTAGTTGGTGCATGGCCGGCAGGCCGGCGTCCTGGCTGTCTTGCGCCAGGTCGAGGAAAGCTTCCAGATCAGGGTGTAACGACATCGATAAAAATCCTTGTATCCGCAAGAAGACGGGCGCGCCTGGGCAGCGCCCGCGCAAAAGGCCGGGTGATCACCCCACCCGCGCCATGCAATGTTCGATCAACGCTTCAAGCTCGCGCTGGTAATCGCTCATCAGCGCATCCATGGTGCCGGCGCGGTAACGCTGACTGCTGTAGATGCAGCGCAAGGCCAGTTGGCCGTCATAGACCTGGCCGACAATTTCCAGCCAGTTGCCCAGGTTCGCCTTGAGGCTGTAGTTGTCGCCGGTCTCTTCCAGTGCCGGCACCAGCAACGCCTGTTCATCGAAGCTCTGGTCGAACTGCCCGAGGTAGTTGAAGGTCACCCGTGCCTGCGGCAATGCAGCCAGTTGCGCCGAAATGTCCGGCTCGGCCAGATGACGCAGCACGCCATAGCCGATGCCCTTCTGCGGTACGCCCGCCAGTTGCGCCTGCACATCGATGATCGACTGGCCGATGTCGTCGCTGTCCGGGCGCAAACGCACCGGGAACATGCTGGTGAACCAGCCGAGGCTGCGGCTCAGGTCGATCGATTCGAAGAGGTCTTCGCGCCCGTGCCCTTCGAGCAGAATCAGCGCCGACGGTTGCTGGCTCCAGCGGCACAGGGCACGGCTGAGCGCTGACAACAGCAGGTCGTTGATCTGCGTGCCGTACACCGCCGGGGCCTGTTTGAGCAGTTGTTCGGTGTGCTCGCGGGACAGTTTGAGCCGTGCCTGCGCCTGTTGCCGCACAAGGTTCTTGCCGCGCGGGTTGTCGCACGGCAGATCAACGCCCGGTTGATCCAGTTGCTCCAGCCAATAGTTCAATTCCTGCTCGGCAATCACCGGCGCCTGCGCCTGCAATGCCTCGGCAAACGAACGGTAACTGCTGGTGCGAATCGGCAGCTGCGGCGCCAGCCCCTGCACGCACGCCTCATAAGCGACTTTCAGATCGTCGAGCAGAATCCGCCACGACACGGTGTCGACCACCAGGTGATGAATTACCACCAGCAACCGCGCCTGGCCATCCGGCAAGGCCACATGCATGACCCGCCAGACCGGCCCGTCATCGAGCTTGAGGCTGCGCTGCGCGAGGTTGGCCAAGGCTTCGACCTCTTCGCTGCTTTGCGCTTCACGGCGCCACAGCACAGCCTCGTCGGAGGCGCTGGTGCTATAGCGCTGCAACCAGCGCCCGCCGTCGTTGGAAAAACGCAGGCGCAGCGAATCGTGATGTTGTTCGATCAAGCCCAGCGCTTGTTCCAGTGCATCGAGATCCAGCGACTGACGTGCGCTGAGCAGCAACGACTGGTTGTAGTGATGCGCCTCGACCATGCCTTCGGCGAAGAACCATTGCTGAATCGGCAGCAGATTGAACGCGCCCTCTGCGGCAACCTGAGTCAGGTCAGGCGACGCTTGCCCGGCGCCCTCCTTCGCCACTTGCTGCTCGAGAATGCCGGCGATGGTTTGATAGCGCATCAGATCGCGCAGCTTCAGCTCCATTTGCAGCGTCGGGTGGTTTCGCACCCGCGAGATCACTTGCAGGCTGAGGATCGAATCGCCGCCCAGTTCGAAGAAATTGTCGCTGATACCGACCTGCTCGACCTGCAACACCTGCGCCCAGATTTCCGCCAGCAGGCGTTCCTGCCCGGTGCGCGGGGCAACATATTCGTCGCTTTTGAACTCCGGCTCCGGCAGGGCCTTGCGATCGAGCTTACCGTTGGGCGTAACCGGGAATGCGCTGAGGCAGACGATCTGCGCCGGCACCATGTATTCCGGCAGCGAAGCGCGCAGCCCGGCCTTGAGTTCATCGCCGATGTCTTCGCCGCTGGCGGTGACCACGTAGCCGATCAGTTGCTTGCCGGAGGCATTGTCGCGGGCAATCACCAGCGCATCGCTGACCGCCGGCAACTGACGCAGGCTGGCCTCGACTTCGCCCAGCTCGATGCGGAAGCCGCGCACCTTGACCTGATGGTCGATGCGCCCGACGTAATCGACCACGCCGTCCGCGCGACGGCGCACCAGATCGCCGCTGCGGTACAGGCGCTCGCCGGGCTCAAACGGGTTGGGCACGAAGCGTTCGCCGGTCAGGTCGGGGCGCCCGTGATAACCGCGAGCGACGCCGTAACCGCCGATGTACAACTCACCGGCAAAACCCGGCGGCAGCGGATTCAGATCGTCGTCGAGCACGTACAGCGAGCGCGCACCGACCGCGCGGCCGATCGGCGCATACGCCGCTTCGCAGTGCTGGCTGATGGCGACTTTCCAGAGCATCGGCGTGACCACGGTTTCGGTCGGGCCGTAGCCGTTGGTGAAGTACTGCGGACGCAACGCCGCTTTCACCTGTTCGAAAGTCTGCTCCGGCACCGCATCGCCACCGAAGCAGTAGATGCGTACCGGTGGCGGCGCGATGCCGCTGGCGGCGGCGTACTCGGCGAGTTGCTTGAGATAGGCTGGCGGGAAGCAGGCGATGGTCACGCCGTAATCGTGCAGGGCCTGATAGGTCTGCTCCGG
>NZ_RAZO01000318.1:21051-24941 GCF_004307535.1 Pseudomonas sp. Sample_9 | reverse complement strand
CGCAGGCTGGTTTGCGTCAGCAGCAGGGCCATGCGCGAATCTTCGATCATGTACGCCAAGCGCTCGGGCGGATAATCGATGTCCAGCGGCACGTACGCCGCACCGCTCTTGAGCACGGCGAGGAAGCTCACCAGCATTTCCAGCGAACGCGGCAACGCCACGCCGATCACCACTTCCGGCCCGGCGCCATGGGCGATCAGGCACTGCGCAAGTCGATTGGCCTGCCGCTCCAGTTCGGCGTAGCTCAGGCTTTCGCCGGCGCATTGCACCGCGATCGCGTCGGGCTGCTGTTGCGCATGACGGCTGATCAACTCCGGCAACAGGCGAGACTCATGGCGGTGCGCCGGCTCGGCACTCCAGGTCTGCGCCGCTTGCCATTGCTCGGCGGACAGACGCTGTAAGTTGCCCAGCCGCTCATACGGCGCGGCCATCATCGCCGCGAGGGTGTTTTCCAGGGTCAGGCGAATGCCTTGCACCGCCTCGGCGCTGAAGTGGCTGCGCAGGTACAGGTACTCGATCGACAACTCGTCGCCGAGCATCACCGCAAGGTCCATCGGCACGTTGGTCACGCCGTGGCCGATGGATTTGCCGAAGGTCAGCTCGGTATCGGTTTCTTCCTGCAAGCGCTCGTCGATCGGGAAGTTTTCGAACACCACGATGCTGTCGAACAGCGCCTGACCACCGAGGTTCGACCAGCGCTGCACATCGGCCAGCGGCGCCTGGGAGTAATCACGAATGTCGAGGTTGTAGGCCTGCACTTCGCCCAGCCAGTCGGCCAGGCGCTGATCGGCCTGTGGGGTCTGAATGATCGGCAAGGTGTTGATGAACAGGCCGAGCATGTTGCCGACGTTCGGCAGACTTTCCGGGCGCCCCGACACGGTGGCGCCGAAGGTCACCGTTTGCTGGCCAGTGTAGCGTTGCAACAGCAGCAGCCACGCGCCCTGGATCAGCGTGTTGGGGGTGATGCGCAAATCGCGGCAGAACTCCAGCAGGCGCGCGGTTTGCGCCTTGTCCCAATTCGAATAGAGCGCATCGTGACCGGTAACGTCGGCACTGTGGCGCGGGTGCATCGCCTGACTCAGCGCGGTCGGTTCGTTGACCACCGCCAGACGCGCTTTCCAGAACAGCTCCTGGGCATCCTGATCCTGCGCCTGCAACCAGGCAATGAAGTCGCGATAGCGGCCGTTTTCGCCAGTCACCTGGCCCGTGGCGTAGTACTGCAAGACCTCGCCGAACAACCGCGAACTGCTCCAGCCGTCCATCAGGATGTGGTGGCTGGTCCAGATCATCTGGTACTGCTCATCGCCCAGCTGCAACAGGGTCACCCGCTGCAAACGCGCCTCGGCCAAGTCGAAGCCCAGCGCGCGATCGGCGCTGGCGAACTCGGCAATCGCCGCCTCGCTGCAGTCCTGCTCACGCCAATCGAGCACCTGCATCTGCAGCGGCGCATGGCGATGCACCACCTGCAGCGGTTTGGCCAGGCCGTCCTGCCAATGGAAACTGGTGCGCAGGATCGCCTGACGCACAATGATGAATTCCCAGGCCCGGCGGAAACGCTCAACGTCGAGGCCCTTGATCGGCAGGCTGACCTGTTGCACGTAAAGGCTGCTGCCGTTATCCGACAGGGTGTGGAAGAGCATGCCTTCCTGCATCGGCGACAGCGGATAGACGTCTTCGATCAGCTCCGCCGGTACCGGCAAGGCATCGAGCTGCGCCTGATCCAGTTGCGCCAACGGGTAGCCGCTGGCGCTGGCGGAGTGCGCGTCTGCCAGCGAAACCACTGCGGCCAGTTTCTGCACCGTCTGCTGCTGGAACAGGTCTTTGGGCGTGAAGCAAATGCCCTGCTGCCGCGCGCGGCTGACCAGTTGAATCGAGATGATCGAATCACCGCCGAGGGCGAAGAAATTGTCGGTCACGCCGACCTGCTCGATCTTCAGAATGTCCTGCCAGACCTCGGCCAGTTGCTGCTCCAGCGCCGTCGATGGCGCGACGTAATCGCGTTGTGCCTGGCTGGCATTCGGTGCCGGCAAGGCCTTGCGATCGAGTTTGCCGTTGGGTGTCAGCGGCAACTGTTCGAGGAACAGCCACTGCGCCGGCACCATGTAGTCCGGCAGATGCGCCTTGAGCGCGGTTTGCAGCGCAGTGCTCAGCGCGTCCAGTTGCGCGGGGCTTTGATCGGCCTCGGTCGGGACCACATAAGCCAGCAGTTGCTGGCCGCCAACGCCGTCGACCGCCAGCACCACGCCTTCGCGCACGCTGGCCTGGGCCAGCAGACGCGCTTCGATTTCACCCAGTTCAATACGGAAGCCACGCACCTTGACCTGATGGTCGATGCGGCCGACGTATTCGATACGGCCGTCGTCCATGAAACGCGTCAGGTCGCCGGTGCGGTACATACGCTCGCCGTTGCTCGCCAACGGGTTGGGCACGAAACGTTCGGCAGTCAGGCCCGGGCGCAACAGATAGCCACGGGTGATGCCATCGCCGGCCAGATACAGCTCCGCAGCGATGCCGATTGGGGCTGCCTGCAATTGCCCGTCGAGCAGGTACGCAGTGGTATTGCGTAATGGCCGGCCGATATTGGCCTGGCCGCCGGGTTCGCGGCGGGTCCAGGTCGAATACGTGGTGTCTTCGGAAGGCCCGTACAGATCGTAGACGTGGGCGACCGAAGTCTCGCGGTACAAGGTGTCGACCAGCGCCTGCTTGAGCGGCTCGCCGGCCAGATTGATGATGCGCACGCCCGGCGGAATCTGGCCGATGCGTTGCAATGCGGCAATCGCCGACGGCACGGTGTTGATCAGGCGCACCTGATCACGCTCGGGCAAGTCCGCCAGCTCCAGAGCATTGCGCGCCATGACCATGGACCCGCCGCGCGCCAGGGTGACGAAAATCTCCCACACCGACAGGTCGAAGCACACCGACGTCGAGGCCAGCACACCTTGCAGATCGTCCTCGCTGTAGACCTCGGCGGACCAGTCAATCAGCGCCTGTACGTTGCGATGGGCGATGGCCACGCCTTTCGGTTTGCCGGTGGAACCGGAGGTGTAGATCACGTAGGCAAGATTGGCCGGTTCGGCGCGCGCCGGCAGGTTGTCCGGTGCTTGCGCGGCGAACGCCTCACCGCCGGCCTCGACCAGCACCACTTGCGCTTCGCTGGACGGCAGTTGCGCCAGCAGCGCTTGCTGGGTCAGCAGGACTTTCGCCTGACTGTCATCGAGCATGTAGGCCACGCGGTCGGCCGGGTAGTCGGGGTCCAGCGGCACGTAGGTGCCGCCGGCCTTGAGCACCGCCATCAGGGCGATCACCAGTTCCGCCGAACGCGGCAGTGCCACGCCGACGCGTACTTCGGCGGTGACACCCAGCGTCACCA
The DNA here is from genome assembly GCF_004307535.1 of Pseudomonas sp. Sample_9. Lineage (NCBI taxonomy): Bacteria > Pseudomonadati > Pseudomonadota > Gammaproteobacteria > Pseudomonadales > Pseudomonadaceae > Pseudomonas > Pseudomonas sp. Sample_9. The sequence goes on along the minus strand of NZ_RAZO01000318.1, from coordinate 21,571 downwards.
GATGCCGGGCCAACTGGTTTGCGCGGCGGTTCAGTTCGCCGTAGCTCAGGGCCACGCCGGCATGACTCAACGCCAGTGCCTGCGGATGCGCCGCCACCCGTGCTTCAAAGCTCTGCGAGATCAAGCGCTCGGCCGGATAAGCCGCGTGATTGTCGTTCCACTGCGCCAGCGTCTGCCGTTCGGCCAGCGGCAGCAGACCGATCTCGCCAAGTGCCCGTTGCGGCGCTGCGATAAATTGCTCGAGCACTTCACGCAAATGCGCCGCCAGAGCAAGCACGCTGCGTTCGGCAAAGTGTTCGGTGAGGTAGTTGAAATCGAGGTTGAGCACTTCGCTGGCGCCGGCAATCAGGGTCAGAGCGTAGTTGGTCTGCTCGCGATGCTCCAGACCGGAAAAACGCAGCCCGCCCGGATTGGCCTCCAGCGCTTCGGACACCGGGTAGTTCTCGAACACCAGCAAAGTGTCGAACAGCGCTTCGCCACTCAATGCGGCCAGACGCTGAATGTCCTGCAACGGCGTCTG
>NZ_RAZO01000318.1:0-20951 GCF_004307535.1 Pseudomonas sp. Sample_9 | reverse complement strand
CTGTTGAGGGTCACCTGTTGCTGACGGGAGAAGCTGTTCAGACGCTGGGTCAACGCTTCATCGAAATGCAGACGATGCATCTGTTTGCCCGGCCCCGGCACGGTGCGTCCGTGGCAGGCCGAGGCCAGTCGGGTCGGCTCGTCGAGTTCGGCCAGTTGCCCGCGCCAGAAGTCCTGCGCGGCTGCCTTGTCCTGGCCTTGCAGCCAGACCAGAAAATCGCGGTAGCGGCCCTGTGCGCTCGGCACCGGCTGGCCGGCGTAATCCTGCAGCACCTCGCCGAACATCCGCGAGTTGCTCCAGCCATCCATGAGGATGTGGTGGCAGGTGAAAATCAGTCGATGGCGATCGTCGGCAGTGCGCAACAGGCACAGGCGCAGCAGCGGCGGATTCTGCAGATCGAAGCCGCGCTCGCGGTCGGCCTGCGCCCGCGCCTCAAGCACCGCCGGCAGATCAGCGGCATCGCGTACATCAACTTCCGGCATTTCCAGGGTCAGTTGGCGATTGATCACCTGCAACGGCGCGTCAAGGCCATCTCGGCCCCAGATGAAACCGGCGCGCAGCACTTCATGGCGATCGACCACCCGCTGCCAGGCTTGCTGGAACCGCGCAACGTCGAGGCCGTCGATGTCCAGCAGCATCTGATAGACGTAGGCGCTGGCGTCCGCATCGTACAGGCTGTGGAACAGAATGCCCTGCTGCATCGGCGCCAGCGGATAGATGTCCTCGATGCGCTGGGCGGCAATCGGCAGGCTGTCCAGATGCGCCTGGGACAAACCGGCCAGCGGCACGTCGGACGGCGTGAGGCCGCCCGCATGGCTGAGGCAGTGGTCGATCAATTCGTTCAGTGCCACTTCGTAGGCGCGGGCAAGAGCGGCAATGGTCGCCTCCTCGAAGACGTCGCTGCTGTAGGTCCAGGTCAGGGTCAACTGGCCCTGATAAACCCGGCCATCGATGGTCAGCCAGTTGGCCATCGGCGCGCTTTCGTCCTGACCGGCGCCCTTGTCCTCGGTGGCCGGCCGCCACAAGGCGTCTTCATCGAAGTTGTTATCGAACTGGCCGAGGTAGTTGAACGTCACCTGCGGTTGCGCCAGTTCATGCAACGCCGCTTGTGCGTCGGCGGTGCCGAGATAACGCAGCAAGCCATAGCCGATGCCCTTGTTGGGGATCGCGCGCAGTTGCTCCTTGATGCCTTTGATCGAGCTTTCCAGGCTGGCGTTTGGCGTCAGGCGTACCGGGAACATGCTGGTGAACCAGCCCACGGTGCGGCTCAGGTCGATGTCATCGAAGAGGTCTTCGCGGCCATGGCCTTCGAGCTGCACCAGCGCGCTGTCGCTGGCGGTCCACTCGCAGAGCACCCGCGCCAGTGCGGTCAGCAGCAGGTCGTTGACTTGAGTGCGGTAGACCGCCGGAGCCTGTTGCAGCAGCTGGCGAGTGCGTTCGGCGTCCAGCCGTGTGTCGACGCTGCGTTCGAAGCGGTTGTTCAATTGGCCCTGCGGATTATCCAGCGGCAAACCGAACGGAGCGTCGCGCAACTGTTCGCGCCAGTAGCTCAGTTCGCGGCCCAGCGCCGCGCTGCGCGCATGTTCTTGCAGGCGCAAGCCCCAGTCCTTGAACGCGCTGGTCTTGGCCGGCAGATGCACGCTCTGTCCGCTGCTGATCTGCTGATAGGCGCTTTGCAGATCTTCGAGCAGGATTCGCCACGACACGCCATCGACCACCAGGTGATGAATCACCAGCAACAGACGCTGACTGGCGTCCGGCAAATCGATCAGCGCCGCGCGGATCAGCGGGCCGTTGTGCAGGTCGAGGCTGCGTTGCAGGTCCAGGCACAGCGCTGGCAATGCCGCGCTGTCGTCCAGCATGAAAGTGCGCAACAACGCTTGTGGCTGATCCGCCGCGCCGTGGCTTTGCTGCCAGCCCTGCTCGATTTGGCGATAACGCAGACGCAAGGCGTCATGCTGTTTTTGCACCTGCGCCAAGGCCTGTTGCAGCGCCGCGGCTTGCAGGGTTTTCGCCGGGGTCAGCAGGATCGACTGGTTCCAGTGATGCCGCGCCGGGATGTCGCTGTGGAAAAAATACTGCTGGATCGGCGTCAGTGGTGCGTCGCCAAGCACCTCGCCCTGCTCCGTCTGCACGGCGTCGCTTTGTTGCGCGACGGTGGCCAGACGCTGCACGGTCTGATGCTGAAAAATGTCCTTGGGCGTAAAGCGAATGCCGGCCTGCCGCGCGCGACTGACCACTTGAATCGAAATGATCGAATCGCCGCCCAGCTCGAAGAAATTATCGTGAAGCCCGACCCGTTCGACCTTGAGTACGTCCTGCCAGATCTCCGCCAGACGCTGTTCCAGTTCGCTGCGCGGCGCCGCGTAGGCTTCTTGCACCTGGGCAACATCCGGCTGCGGCAGTTGCTTGCGATCGAGCTTGCCGTTGGCGGTCAGCGGCAGTCGGTCGAGGAACGCCCAACTCACCGGGACCATATAGTCCGGCAGGGTTTCGCGCAGGTGCAGCTTGATCGAATCACGCAGCGCGCCCTGCTCGTCCGCGTTCAATGTCTCAACCGGCACGACCCAGGTCGCCAGTTGCTGGCCGCTGAGGCCGTCCACCGCCAGCACCACCGCTTCGCGCACCTGCGGATGCTTGAGCAGTTGCGCTTCGATTTCGCCGAGCTCGATGCGGAAACCACGGATCTTCACTTGGTGGTCGATACGACCGATGTACTCGATCACCCCGTCGCCGCGCAGCCGTGCGAGGTCGCCGGTACGGTACAGACGCTGGCCGGCCTTGCGGTTGAACGGATCGGGCACGAAGCGGGTGGCGCTCATGCCGGCCTGATTCAGATAGCCACGGGCCAAACCGGCACCGGCGATGTACAACTCACCGATGCAGCCTTGCGGTACCAGGTTCAGCGAGCTGTCGAGCAAGTACCACGACAGGTCGACAATCGGCGCGCCGATCGGGCTGCTGTGGTTGCTCTGCAGATCCGCCAGCGACAATGGCCGGTAAGTGACGTGCACGGTGGTTTCGGTGATGCCGTACATGTTGATCAGCGTCGGCGCGCGGTCGCCAAAACGCTCGAACCACGGACGCAGATTCTGTACTTCCAGCGCCTCGCCGCCGAACACCACGTAACGCAGGGCATTGCTGCGACTCGACTCGCAGGCGACCTGCATCAACGGCTTGAATGCCGACGGCGTCTGGTTCAACACCGTGACGTTTTCATCGCACAGCAGCGTGTAGAAATCCTCCGGCGAACGGCTGACATCGTGCGGCACCACCACCAGTTTGCCGCCGTACAACAGCGCGCCGAAGATCTCCCACACCGAAAAGTCGAACGCGTAGGAATGGAACAGCGTCCAGCTGTCCTGCGGGCCGAAATCGAACCAGTGCTCGGTGGCGCTGAACAGGCGCATCACGTTGCCGTGCGGCAGCAGCGCGCCTTTGGGTTTGCCGGTGGAACCGGAGGTGTAGATGACGTAGGCCAGGTTGTCCGGCGTGGTCAGGCATGGCGGGTTACTTGCGATGCCATGCTCCGGCGTTTGATTCAGGTCGAGGCAGATCAGCCCCGGCGGCAGCGGCAATTGCCCGAGCAAATGGCCCTGGGTCAACAGCAAGTCAATGCCGCTGTCGTCGATCATGTAGCCCAAGCGGTCATCCGGGTAGCTCGGGTCCAGCGGCACATAGGCGCCGCCCGCTTTCAGCACCGCGAGAATGGCGACGATCATGTCCAGCGAACGCTCCACCGCCACGCCGACGCGCACGTCCGGGCCGACGCCCTGCTCGATCAGCGTATGCGCCCACAGGTTGGCGCGGTGATTGAGCTCGGCGTAAGTCAGGCGTTGCCCGGCACAGCTCACCGCCACCGCATCGGCATGCCGCTCGGCCTGGGCCTCGATGGTTTGCTGGAGGCACTGCGTCAGCGGTTGTTCAATCAGCGGCGGATTCCATTGCGCCAACAGCTGTTGCTGCTGGGCTGCATCGAGCATTGGCAACTGGCCGATACGCTGGCTCGGCTCGGCGACGATCGCTTGCAACAGCGCGGTCCAGTGTTGCGCCAGGCGCTCGATGGTCGCGGCGTCGAACAGGTCAGTGGCGTACTTGAGCACCGCTTCGATGCCGTGGGCCTGTTCGGTGGTGTTGAGGGTCAGGTCGAACTGCGCGGTCTGGCTCTGCCATTCCAGCGGTTCGATGTTCAGGCCGTTGAGGCGTGTCGCGACGCTCGCACGGCGCTCGGCCTGGTGGTTGAACATCACCTGGAACAGCGGACTGTGGCTGAGGCTGCGGCCCGGCTCCAGCGCTTCGACCAGTTGCTCGAAGGGCAAGTCCTGATGCGCCTGCGCCTCCTGCGCCGTCTGTTTGACCTGACGCAGCAGTTCGACAAACGGCAGCTCCGCGTCGATGTCCGCCTTGAGCACCTGGGTGTTGACGAAGAAGCCGATCAGCCGCTCGATTTCCACCCGGCCACGGTTGGCCACCGGCACGCCGACACGGATGTCGCTTTGCCCGCTGTAGCGATGCAGCAAGGCCTGAAACGAAGCCAGCAGCAACACGAACAGGGTGACGTTTTCCTGCCGGGCAAACGCCTTGAGGGCATGGCTCAGCGCCGGATCAAGAATCAGGTTATGGCTGGCGCCGGCAAAGCTTTGATCGACCGCGCGCGGGCGATCCAGCGGCAGTTCCAGCACCGGTTGTTCGCCGCCGAGCTTTGCCTGCCAGTAGGCCAGTTGCCGCTCCTGCTCACCGGCCTCCATCCACTGGCGCTGCCACAAGGCGTAATCGGCGTATTGAATCGGCAGGGCCGGCAGACCGGCGTCGTGACCAAGGTTGAAACCGGCGTAGAGCTGCACCAGTTCCTCGATCATCACTTGCAGCGACCAGCCATCGGAAACGATGTGATGCAGGGTCAGCACCAGCACATGCTCATCCGGGTTGACCTGCAGCAGCGCGGCACGCAGCAACGGGCCGTGCTGCAGGTCGAAAGTCTTCTGGCTCTGGGTCTGAACGAAAGCCTCGATCGAGTGCTCCGGGTCATTCGCCAGATCAGCGCTCAGGTGATGAATATCGAGGGTAAAAGGTCCTGCGGGCAGGACCACTTGCAAGGGTTGCGCGCTGTCTTGAGAGAACACCGTGCGCAAGGTTTCGTGGCGCTCGATCAGCGCCGCAATGCTGCGTTCCAGTGCCGGCACATCCAGCGGCCCCTGCAAGCGCAGGGCCGTCGGAATGTTGTAGGCCGCGCTGTGCGGTGCCCACTGCCAGAGGAACCACTGGCGCTGCTGAGCGTAGGACAGCAGCAACGGCTCTTCAGCCGTGCGCTTGAAAACCGGGGCAATGTCAAAGAGGTTGACGCCTTTCTGCTTGAGCAGAACCGCCAGAGCCTTTCTTTGCTTAGCCGAAAGTTGTCCTACCGACTCGATTAACTCTTGCACGCGTTTTTCCCTCTCAAGAAATCAGTTTTTCCAGATCATCGAGGGATAGACGTTTGAGGGCCTCCAGTGATTTAGCCAATTCATCCTGAACGGGCGACATTTCGACGCGCAGGGCTTCGATCCGCGCACAGAAATCCTTGAGCGTGTCGGTCTCGAACAACGCCTTGAGCGGCACCTTGTCGCCCAGACGTTCCTGCACCCGGGTCACCACCAGCGTCGCCAGCAACGAATGGCCGCCGAGCTGGAAGAAGTTGTCCGCCAGCCCTACCCGCTCGACTTCCAGCACCTCCTGCCAGATCGTCGCGACCTCCCATTGCATATCGCTTTGCGGCGCCAGGTATTGCTCCTGCGTCGGGCTCTCGCCCAACGCCATCAGCGCCTTGCGATCGAGCTTGCCGTTGGGCGTCAGCGGGATCGCGTCGATCAGGTGCAGATGCCCCGGCAGCATGTGCGCCGGCAAGCGGCTGACCAGCGCACTGCGCACCCGCTCGGCCAGCGTCGTCCGCTCGCTGTCCGGTGCGGCGACGAGGTAGGCATGCAGGTGTTTGCCTGCGGCGCCGTCCTGCGCCAGTACCACCGCCTCACGGATATCGTCGAGTTCCAGCAGGCGTGCTTCGATCTCGCTGAGTTCGATGCGGAAGCCGCGAATCTTCACCTGATGGTCGGCGCGACCGATGTACTCGATGTTGCCATCGTCGCCCTGGCGCACCAGATCGCCGGTGCGGTACAGGCGCTCGCCGTTGCTCGCGTAAGGATTCGGCACAAAGCGTTCGGCGGTCAGCGCGGCACGACGCAGATAGCCGCGCGTCACCCCGGCACCAGCGAGGTACAGCTCGGCCGCCACGCCCTCGGGCAGCGCCTGCAACTGACTGTCGAGCAGGTAGGCCACGGTGTTGTCCAGCGGCCGGCCAATGTTCGCCCGGCCCTGCGGGGTGCGCAGGGTGAAGGTCGAATAAGTGGTGTCCTCCGACGGCCCGTAAAGATCGTAGACCTGCCGCACCTGAGTGCTGGCGTAGAGGCTGTCGACCAGACTCTGCTTGAGCGGTTCGCCGGCCAGATTGATCGTGCCGACCGAAGCCGGAATCTGCCCGGCCCGTTGCAACGCGGCAATCGCCGACGGCACGCTGTTGATCAGCGTGACCTGATCGCGCGCCGGCAAGTCCGCCAGCGCCAGGGCGTTGTCCGCCAATACCAGGCAGCCACCGCAGGCCAGCGTGACAAAGATTTCCCACACCGACAGATCGAAGCAGATCGAGGTCGAAGCCAGCACGCCGCGCAATTGTTCTTCGCGATAGACCCCAGTCGACCATTGAATCAGCGCCGACAGATTGCCGTGGCTGATGGCTACGCCTTTCGGTTTGCCGGTGGAACCGGAGGTGTAGATCACGTACGCCAGATTGTCTGCCGCGAGATTAACCAGTGGCGCAGCTTCCGGGCATTCGCTGGCGACGTTCTCGTCCACCAGCAGCACCTGCGCACTCAAGGTTTCGGGCAGCATCGCCAATGCCGCTGGCTCAGTGAGCACCACCGCCGCGCGGCTGTCATCGAGCATGTGCAGCAAGCGTTCCTGTGGGTAATCCGGGTCGAGCGGTACGTAGGCGCCACCGGCCTTGAGGATCGCCAGCAAGCCGACCAGCATCTGCGGCGTGCGGCGCATGCACACGCCGACGCGCACTTCCGGCCCGACGCCCATGCCTTGCAGCTTGTGCGCCAGACGATTGGCCCGGGTATCGAGGTCTTGGTAAGCGATGGACTGCTCAGCGAACAGCACCGCGTTCGCCTGTGGCTGTCGCTGCACCTGCGCGGCGATGTGCGCCAGCACCGTGCGTTGATCCAGCGTGGTAACCGGCGCCTTGCCCCACTCGATCGCTTGATGCCGTTGTGGCTCGGCGAGCAGTTGCAGCGCGCCCAGCGGCTGCGTGGCGTCGGCGAGGAACTGCTCGAGCAGGCCTTGCAACTGCGCACTCAACGCATTGATCGCTTGAGCGTCGAAACTGGCCTGATCGTAACTTACGCCCAGACTCAGCTCGCGGCCGGTGACCGCGACCAGCGTCAGCGGATAGTTGGTCTGCTCCTGCCGGCGGATTGCCGAGAACTTCAGGCCCGTCTCAGGGCCCTGCGCCAGTGCTTCAGCCATCGGATAGTTTTCGAACACCAGAATACTGTCGAACAACGCCCCGGCACCCGTGCCGGCCCAGCGCTGAATGTCATACAGCGGCGTGTGTTCGTGCTCGCGCAAGGCCAGGTTGAGGTCTTGCACCTGTTGCAGCCATTGGCTGACGCCGATCTCCGGCGATGGCGCCGCCACCACCGGCAAGGTGTTGATGAACAGACCGATCTGCTGCTCGACACCCGGCAAATCCGTCGGCCGTCCGGCGACCGTCGCGCCGAACGCCACGTGATCCTGGCCCGTATAACGCTGCAGCAGCAGCAGCCACGCCGCTTGTACCAGCGTGTTGAGGGTGACTTTCTGCTCGCGGGCGAAGCGGTTCAGTTCGGCGGTCAGCGGTTCGCTGAACACATGCTGGTGATCGGCATAGCCGCTGGCGGCGTGCCTGACCGGTATGGCGCTGGCCAGTCGCGTCGGCTGTTCAAGGTCCGCCAGCGCCGCACTCCAGAACTGTCGACTGGCCTGCTGATCACGCTGGCCGAGCCATTCGATGTAATCGCGATAACGCCCCTGCCCTGCGCTCGGCGCGATGCCGGCGTAACGTTGCAGCACTTCGCCGAACAACTGCGAAGTGCTCCAGCCGTCCATCAGGATGTGATGGCAGGTGTAGATCAGGTGATGAGTGTGCTCATCGGTGCGCACCAACGTCACGCGCAACAGCGGTGCATCGAGCAGATCGAAGCCGTTATGCAGGTCTTCAGTGGCGAGATGATCAAGCGCGACATCCAGGCCAGCGCGACCGCGCCAGTCCTGCACTTGCCACGGCATCTGCACGCGGCTGCGCACCACTTGCACCGGCGCGGCGGCATCCTGCGGCCAGACGAACGCCGTGCGCAGAATATCGTGGGCTTCGAGGGTCTGCTGCCAGGCCTGGCGGAAGCGCTCGGCGTCGAGCTGCTCGACGTCGACGCGCAGCTGATTGGTGTAGGCCGGGCTGTCCGGCTCGTTGCGGCTGTGGAACAGAATGCCTTGCTGCATCGGCGACAGCGGGTACAGATCGACGATGTCACGCGGCGCCATCGGCAGCGCCGAGAGCTGCGCCTGGGTCAGGTTGGCGAGTTTGAAGTCCGACGGTGTCACGCCACCGGCCGCGCTGTCGCAGCAATGTTCGATCAAGCGTTGCAGTTCGCGGCGATAAGCCTCGGCCAACGCCTCGATGGTCTCGGCGCGGTACATGCCGGTGCCGAAGGTCCAGATCAGTTCCAGCTCACCGCCGAGAACCTGTCCGTCGACGCTCAGCCAATTGCCCAGCGGCGCTTGCCCATCCTGATTGGCGCCGGTGCTTTCAGCGCTTGGCAGGAACAACGCGCCCTGCTCGGCGCTGAACGCGCCGTCGAACTGACCGAGGTAATTGAAGGTCACCCGTGGTTGCGCCAGCGTCTGCAACTCGGCTGCACGCGTGAGGTAACGCAGCACGCCATAACCGATGCCTTTGCCCGGCACCGCGCGCAGTTGCTCCTTGATCGCGCACAGCGACGCAGCGGGATTGGCCTGCGGAGTCAGGCGCACCGGGAACAGGCTGCTGAACCAGCCGACCGTGCGGCTCAGGTCGATGTCGTCGAACAGGTCTTCACGACCATGGCCTTCGAGCTGGATCAACACCGACGGCTGCTCGCTCCAGTCACACAGCACCCGCGCCAATGCGGTCAGCAACAGGTCGTTGATTTGTGTGCGGTACGCCGCCGGGGCGACTTTCAATAGCTTGTCGGTCAGTGTCCGGCTCAGGCGCGTACTGGCGCGCGCGGCCTGAGCGCGGGTCTGGCTGTCCTCGGCAAAATCCCGTGGCAGTGACGCGTCGCCGGCCTCAAGGGTTTGGCGCCAATAAGCGCTTTCGGCCGCCAACGTGTCGCTCTGCGCATAACGGTGCAACTGCCCGGCCCAGTCGTGCATCGAACTGCTTTTGCCCGGCGACGCGAGCGCAGTCCCCGCCGCCAATGCGTGGTAAGCCTGCTGCAAGTCTTCAAGCAGAATGCGCCACGACACGCCGTCGACCACCAGGTGATGGATGACCAACAACAAGCGCTGCTCGGCATTCGGCAGAGTGACCAGCACCGCGCGCAGCAAATGCCCGCGTTGCAGGTCCAGGCTGCGCTGCGCCGCGTCGGCCACGGCCGGCAAGGCATCGAGACTGTCCAGTTCGCGCAGCCAAAGCAGTTCGGCATCGCGCTGAGTCTGCGGCAACGCCTGCCAGCTATCGCCCGACTGCACAAAGCTCAAGGCCAGCGCTTCGTGCTGCTCCACCAGCGCCGCCAGCGCCTTACGCAAATGTACGGTGTCCAGCGCCAGGGTCGGTTGCAGCATCACTGACTGGTTCCAGTGCTGGCGCTGGGCAATCGGCGTGTCGAAGAAGCGCATCTGGATCGGCAGCAACGGCAACGGCCCGCGTGCCACAGGTGCGGCGACGGCAGCCGGTTTGGATTCGATCAGTCTGGCGACGGCGGCCAGTTGGCCGATGGTCTGTTTTTCGAACAACTGCTTGGGGCTGAGCTTGATGCCCTGGCGCTTGGCCCGGGCGATGATCTGCAAGCTGAGGATCGAGTCGCCACCCAGTTCAAAAAAGTTATCGCTGCTGCCGACCCGTTCGAGCTTGAGCACTTCGGCCCAGATCGCGGCGAGTTTTTCCTCGATCTCACCGACCGGCGCGACGAACTGCTGGCTGACCACGCCGGGCACTGGCAAGGCACGCTTGTCGAGCTTGCCGTTGGCGGTCAGCGGCAGCTTTTCCAGCAACAGCAACTGCGCCGGCACCATGTAATCCGGCAGCCGCGCCTGCAATTGCTCGCGCAGATCCTGCGCCTGCACCTTCGCGCCCACTGCCGGCACGCACCACGCCAGCAGTTGCAGGCGCGCCGGATCGTCATCCAGTGGCAGCGCGAGCACGGCGGCTTCGCTGACGCCATCGAGGCTGAGCAACAGCCGCGCGACCTCTGCGGGCTCGACACGGTAGCCGCGAACTTTGACCTGATCGTCGGCACGACCGATGAATTCCAGCGCCTGCTCACGGTTGCGCCGGACCCGGTCGCCACTGCGGTAGACCCGCGCGCCGCGGCTCCCAAACGGATCAGGCAGGAAACGCTCAGCGGTTAGCCCCGGCTGATTCAGATAGCCGAGGGCAACGCTGTCGCCGCCGATGTACAGCTCACCGGCAACTTGATCGGCCACCGGGTTGAGCACATCGTCGAGCACATAGACATGCGCACCGGCCAGCGCTGCGCCGATCGGAACACTGCGCGCCTGGGCGGCGAGTTCTTCGACCTCGTGGGTCAGCACGCCCACGGTGGTTTCGCTCGGGCCATAGTGGTTGATCAGACGACAGCCCGGTTTCAGTTGCTGCACACGCTCGACCAGCGCCGGCGAACAGGCTTCGCCGCCGACGATCAGTGCGTGTTCCGGCAGCACATCGGCAGGCTTGGCCGCCTGCAACAGCGCGGCGAGATGCCCGGGGACGATCTTCAGCACGCCAACGCGATGGCAGGCCATGTATTCGGCAAAACGATCCGGGTCGAAGCCGAGTTCTTCCGGCAACACATGCAGCAGTCGGCCAGAGCACAACGCACCGAACAGCACGGTGAAGCCAAGGTCGGCGGCGATGGTCGAGACCAGCGCCATGCTGGCCTCGGGCGCCGGCGCCAGACGTTCGAGTACGCCGCGCACGTAACTGCCCAGCGCGCCGTGGCTGACCAGCACGCCCTTCGGTTGCCCGGTGGAACCGGAGGTGTGAATCACGTAGGCCGGCGACTGCGCATACAGCGTCAGTTCAGGCGCGGACGTCGGCAGTGACTGCCATTGCCCCGGTGCAAACTCCAGACCCTGACAGCCCTCACCCGCCAATTCGCTGACCCGCACATCGCCTTCAGCACCGATCAGCGCCCGCGCCTGCGCAGCGCCGAGCATCTGCTTCAGGCGCGCGCTCGGCGCCTTGACGTCGAGTGGCATGTACACAGCGCCAGCCTTGAGAATCGCCAGCAGGCAAGTCAGCCAGTCCAGCGAACGTTCCAGCAGCACCGCCACCGGATCGCCGACATTGACGCCCTGCGCTCGCAAATAATGGGCGAGACGACTGGCATCCTGATCCAGCGCCTGGAAAGTGATTGTCTGCTGTAGATCACGAGCGGCCAGCGCTTCTGGTTGCCGAGCCACTTCACGCGCCCAGTGTTGCAACACCGTCAACGCCGGTTCGCGTTGGCTGGCAAGCGCAGCAGGCCGTGGTGTGGCAACCATGTGCAATGGCGCCTGCGGCGAGTTGAGCAACTGGGTAAACAGATCCAGCAACATCGGTACAAAACCGCCGACCGTTTCCGCCTGATAGAGATCGCTGGCGTAGGTCATCTGACCGTGGATCAGTGCGCTGTCGTCGGTGATGTCCAGGGCCAGATCGAAATGCGTGCCGTCCTTGGCCAGCGGATATTCACTGACGGTCAGGCCGGGCAAGGCCATCGAGCGTTGTTTCTGCATGCCGACGTTCTGGTTGAACTTGGCCTGGAACAGCGGGTTGTGGCCCAGGGTGCGTTCGGCGACCAATTCGTCGACGAGTTGCTCGAACGGCAACTCCTGATGTGCCTGTGCGCCGAACGCCGCTTCTCGCACCTGCGCGAGCAAATCGGCGAAACTGCCGCGCTCATCGACCTGGCAACGCAGCACCTGGGTGTTGACGAAGAAACCGATCAGCCCCTCGACTTCGGCGCGGCCACGGTTGGCATTCGGCACGCCGACACGAATGTCGCGCTCGCCGGCCAGACGCGAAAGGAACAGCGAGAACCCGGCCAGCACCAGCATGAACAGGCTGATGCCCTGGCTGCGCGCAAAAACGTTGAGCTGTTGCGACAGGTCGGTGCCGAAATCAAAGCTCAGGGTCTGTCCTGCAAAGCTTTGCGTCAGCGGTCGGGCAAAGTCCGGCGCCACTTCCAGCAGCGGATGTTCGTCGCCCAATTGCTGACGCCAGTAGTCGAGCTGGCGTTCACCCTCGCCGGCCTCCAGCCAGCGCCGCTGCCAGATCGCATAGTCGGCGTATTGCAACGGCAGCGCCGGCAATTGCGGCTCGCGCTGCAGGCTGAACGCCTGATAGCACTGCACGAATTCCTTGACCATGACGTCCATCGACCAGCCATCGGAGACGATGTGATGCATGCTCACCACCAGCACGAACTCATCGTCGGCCAAAGCAAACAGGCTGGCGCGCAATAACGGGCCGTGGCGCAGATCAAACGGTTGCGCGGTGACGTCTTGTACGTGTTGCGTGAGCAGTTCTTCGCGCTCTTGCGCGGCGGTGCCGGTCAGATCGAAGCGTTCCAGCGCAATACTTTGTTGCTCGAGAATCAGCTGATGCGCTTGATCGCCGTCGGTGTGAAACACCGTGCGCAACACTTCATGGCGCGCCAGCAGATGATCGAACGAGCGGCTCAGGGCCGACTCATCCAGCCGGCCTTTGAGACGCAAGCCAGCGGCCATGTTGTATGCGGCGCTGTGCGGTTCCAGTTGCCAGAGGAACAGCAGGCGTTGCTGGGCGAACGACAGGGGAATCTGCGCACAGTCGTGGCGGCTGACCGGCAGCGGCAACAGGCTGAAATCCTTGCCCTCCTCGCGCAGCTTGGCGAGAAACAGCCGACGCTGTTCCAGCGGCAGGCCGACGAACCTTTTTGCAATACGTTCCGCCATCGTGCCGCTCATACTTCTTCTCCTTGCAATGCATTCATGAACTGATCCAGGTCGGACCAGTCGTCGTCGCCGCTCGTCTCGGCCAGTTGCCCGAGCACCTCGGCGAGATCCGCCAGCAGCGGTTTTTCGAACAGGCTGCGCAGCGGCAGCACCACGCCCATCTGCTCCTTGACCCGCGCAATCACCTGCGCGGCCAGCAACGAATGGCCACCCAGTTCAAAAAAGTGATCGTCCAGGCCCACACGCGGCACGTGCAGCACCTCGGCCCAGACCTGTGCCAGACACTGCTCGGCCGGCGATTGCGGAGCGCGGTAATCGCCCTGCAACTGCGCCGGATCCGGCGTCGGCAAGGCCTTGCGGTCGAGCTTGCCGCTCGGCGTCAGCGGCAGGTTCGCCAGCAACAGCAGATGCCCCGGCACCATGTAATCCGGCAGGCTGGCTTGCAGCACGGCCCGGGTCTGCTGGCGGAACGCCGTTTGCGTTGCCGTGCTGGCAAGCACCGCAGGTTCTGTCACCACGTAAGCGACCAGTTGCGCTCCACCTGCGAATGGCACCGCCAGCACCACTGCCTCGCGAACGCCCGGAGATTGCTGCAGGCGCGATTCGATCTCGCCCAGTTCGATGCGGAAGCCGCGAATCTTCACTTGATGATCGACCCGGCCGACATATTCCAGCGCGCCATCGCCGCGCAGCCGCGCACGGTCGCCGGTGCGGTACAGGCGCTGGCCGTCGGCGAAAGGGTCGGCGATGAACCGCTCAGCGCTGAGGCTCGGCTGACGGTGATAACCGCGCGCCAGCCCCGGCCCACCGATGTACAACTCGCCCACCGCGCCTTGCGGCAGCAGGTTCAGATCATCGTCGAGCACGTACAGGCGCCGCGCTGCCAGTCCGTGGCCGATCGGCATGCCACGCCACGACACGTCTTGGGCGGTCAGCGCGGTGCAGTCATGAATCGTCGAGACCACCGTGGCCTCGGTCGGGCCGTAGGTGTTGAGCAGGCGCACATGGCCGAGCCCGGCCTGTTGCCACAAGCGCAAACCGTCCACCGCCATGGCTTCGCCGCCGACGTGAATCTGCCGCAGCGCGCCGAAACTTGCCGGGGGTTTCGCCGCGTATTCTTGCACCAGCCAATACCAATAAGCCGCCGGCAGGTCGGCCAGAGTGATGCCCTGATCGATGATCACCTGATGCAGCGTCGCGCTGTCCCACAACGGCGCATCGCGCATGACCACGCTGGCGCCATGGCACAGCGGCGGGAAAAACTGCTCGACGAAACCGTCGAAGCTGCTGGTGGCGAATTGCAGAACCCGGTCGCCTTCGCGCAGATCGCTGTAGTCGATGGCGCGGGCGATGAACTCGCTGAGCGCGCCATGACTGACCGCCACGCCTTTCGGCCGCCCGGTGGAGCCAGAGGTGTAGATCACGTAAGCGAGGTTGTCAGCCTCGACCGTGACCGGCAGGTTGTCGCTCTGCTCGCTGGCGGGCAATTGCTCCAGACACAGGCACTCGATGCCGTCGAGCGGCGGCAGGCTGGCAAGGCTTTGCTGATCACTGAGCAACAGTTGCAAACCACTGTCAGCGAGCACATGGCGCAAGCGTTCGGCCGGGGTTTGCGGATCCAGCGGCACATAGGCACCACCGGCCTTGAGCACGGCCAGCAGCGCCACCGCCAGTTCCAGCGAACGCCCCAGCGCGACGCCGACCAGCACGTCCGGGCCGACACCCTGTGCGCGCAACTGATGGGCCAAGCGATTGCTGCGGCTGTTGAGTTCGTCGTAGCTGAATGCTCGTGAAGGCGCGGTGGCCAACAGCACCGCCGGCATTTGCGCAGTGCGCGCGACCTGCGCTTCGAACAAGCTTTGCACGCTGATAAAGCGAGGCGCTGGCGCGGTGGACTGGACCAACGCCTGGCGTTCGCTGTCGGCGAGCATCGTCACTTCGCCGATCAACTGCTGCGGATCACGGCACACCGACTGCAGAATGTTGCGCCAATGCCCGGCCAGCGCGGCAATGGTTGAGGCATCAAAAATATCCGTGGCGTACGTGAAGGCGGCAAACAGTTGCTCGCCCTCCTCGCGGGTGTCGAGCATCAGGTCGCTGGTGGCCGCGTGTTGCCGAGCGCTGCCGGCCAGTTGCTCTTCGCTCAAATAACCCACGCGCAAGCCTGAAGCGAGTTGCGCCTGGTGCAAATCGGTGACCAGCGGCTGGTGGTTGAACATCACCTGAAACAGCGGATTGTGGCTCTGGCTGCGCGCCGGTTGCAGGGCTTCGATCAGGGCGTCGAACGGCAGATCCTGATGGGCCTGAGCGCCCAGTGCAGCCTGGCGCAGGTTCTGCAGCAACTCAGTGAAGGGCGTTTGTGCGGTGACCACGCTGCGCAGAATCTGGGTGTTGACGAAGAAGCCGATCAACCCTTCGGTTTCACTGCGGGTGCGGTTGGCAATCAGCCCGCCGACACGAATATCGGTCTGGCCGCTGTAGCGATGCAAGAGGGTCTTGAACCCTGCCAGCAACACCACGAACAAGGTCACGCCCTGACGCTGCGCAAGGTTTTTCAGTTCTTCGCGCAGGGCTGCGTCGATCACCATTTCCAGGCGTGCGCCTTGATGGCTGGCTTGCGCCGGATAAGCGCGGTCGGTGGGCAATTCCAGCACAGGATGTTCGTCGCCCAGTTGCGTGCGCCAGTAGTCCAGTTGCCGCTCGCGCTCACCGGCCTCCAGCCAGCTGCGTTGCCACAGTGCGTAGTCGCGGTAATGCACGGTCAACGGCGCCAGCGTCGGTTCACGCCCGGCGACCTGCGCGTCGTAAGTGCGCATGAATTCGTCGATCAGAATGTTCATCGACCAGCCGTCGGCGATGATGTGATGCAGGGTCAGCAGCAACACATGTTCCTGCGCAGCCAGGCGCAACAGCCGCAGGCTCAGCAGCGGGCCGTTCTGCAGGTCGAAGGCCTGGGTCGCCTCGGCCATCATGTGCTGCTGCGCCAGCGGCCAGCGCTGGGCTTGGGGCAACTCGCTCAGGTCAGTCACGGGCAACTTCAGTGGCTTTGGTTCGGCCACACGCTGGAAGGCCCGCTCGCCGTCCTGGCCGAAGGTGGTGCGCAAACATTCGTGGCGCGCCGCCAGACGGCTGAAGGCTTGCTCCAATGCCTCGACTTGCAATTCACCATCCAGACGCACCGCCATCGGCAAGTTATAGGCTGCGCTGGTCGGCTCCAGTTGCCAGAGAAACCACATGCGCTGCTGCGCGTAAGACAGGCCGTCACGCTCGGCGATGCCGTCGCAGGCGGTCATGGGAAGCTGCGCAAAATCGATGCCCTCGCGGGCCATGCCAGCGAGGAACAGACGGCGTTTGTCCTGGGGCAATTCGATAAAGCGGCGGGCTAGTTTCTGTGCGTCTGCGGCATTCATGCGTGGAGTCCTTGCTGATCGGCGGCGTGACCTGGAGACCCGGTCGTATCAACAAGAACGAATGGCCCGCGCGATGATTTAGCGCGCCAGCGGCAATCACGGCCCGACGGTACAAAGGCCAGACAGACAAATGCCGAAGCCGGTACAGGCCCGGATTCGGCATTTGAGTTGAAGGGTTGCGAACAGGTCAGCGCACGTCCTGCGAATGCCCCTCGGCCATCGCCACGATGACTTTGCGCGGCCCTTCGAACGGTGAGCGCGCGTGAGCCGAAAGCATGTTGTCGAGCATCAGCACATCGCCCTCCTGCCAGGGGAAACTGATCGCACAATCGTCGAGCACCGCACGAATCTGCGCCAGCACCTCGTCTTCGATCGGCGAGCCGTCGCCGTAGTAGACGTTACGCGGCAGGTCTTCTTCGTCAACGATGTCGAGCAGGCTTTCGCGCACGTCCGCTGGCAGGTTGGAGATGTGAAACAGGTGCGCCTGATTGAACCAGACGTGGTCGCCGGTTACCGGGTGCACCGCCACCGCCTGACAGGTCTGCCGCGTGCGCAGCTCACCGTCGTCCTTCCACTCGCAGACAATGCCGTGTGCCTTGCAGTACGCCTCGACGACTTCGCGGTCTTCGGTGTTGAACACATCTTCCCAAGCGACATCTAGGCCATTGCCGAAGTTGCGCACGTACATAAGGCCTTTGCTGACAAAACGCTCGCGGATCGCCACGGGGATGCGCCGGTAGACTTCGCGGCTGTCGGCAATCGGCGTCTCGCCGCCGGACCTGGCGGCGATCATGCTGTAGAACCAGATCTTCATCGGCCAGTCGCGGGAATAGGCCTGTTCGTTGTGCAGCGGAATGCTCTGGTGCGCCGGGTATTCGGTGGAGGTGTACACGCCTTGAGTGACGTTGGTGCGCGGCGTCGAGCCGAACTCGTAGTTCAGCAGCGGATGGCCGAAATTCGCGGCGAACTGGCGAAACTGCTCGGCGCCGTCGAGGCGGAAGCCGCGAAACAGCACGCCACCGTCGCGCAGCAGATGCTCGTCGACCAACGCCTTCAATTCATCGAATACTGCCAACAGATCGGTGTCGGCATCGCCCGCCTCGACCAACAGCGGCAAACGTCCGCGCTGCGGCAGCAACGGCCGCACGGAAAACCCCAGAGCAACAGCCATGACTGGCCTCCTGAAAATGATAGATGAGGCGCGTCTCAGAACGCCGGTTGCACGGCCTGCGCAAGGCGTCGGTGATGCACTTCCAGATGGGTCTTGATCGTGCGAATGACCCGCGCTTCATGTTCATGAATGAAGAAATGCCCGCCGGTCATCATGTCCACCGAGAAACTGCCCAGGGTCTCTTTGCTCCAGCCGATCAGCTGTTCGGTGGTGGCGCGGTCTTCCTTGCCACCGAGCACGTGCACCGGGCAATTGAGCGTGGGCCGCTCGGCAGGCGTGAAGCGGCCGCACATCATGAAATCGGCGCGCAGCACCGGCAGGGTCAGGCTCATCAGCTCTTTATTGGCGAGGACTTCTTCGCTGGTGCCCTGAAAGGTGCGCAACTGTTCGATGAGCTCTGCATCGCTGCGCGGCTCGGCAAAGCCGCGGTCGTAATCGCTGCGCATGGACGGCGCGGCGGTGCCGGAGGCGAACAGCGCCAGCGGCTCCGGCACACCCAATTCGCGAAAGGCATGGGCCAGTTCGCAGGCGAGCAACGCGCCGAGGCTGTGCCCGAACAACGCGTACGGGCCTTGCAGCCCTGGTTTGTGCTCGCGCGCCAGTTGCCGCGCCAACGCGCGCATGTCGGTTTGCAAAGGTTCATCGAACCGCGCGCCACGCCCCGGCAGTTCCACCGGTTGCAATTGCAGCCACGTCGGCAGTTGACGCCGCCAGCGGCTGTAAACCATGGCGCTGGCGCCCGAATAGGGCAGGCACAGCAATGTCAGCTTGGTCACCGCGCTTTCCTTGAAAAATGTGTCTGCAAGAAAGACGGATCACTGGCCGGACAAATTAGTCGCCAGGTCGCTAAATTCCCCCGCCAGCCGCTCGTTGCCTGTTCAGGAAAAAAACAACAATCGCGAGGGAATCACCGTGGACCTGCAGAGCATTCTGGGCAAATTGTTCGCCAACGCCGGCGCGGTCGGCATCGAGGGGGTTTTCCAGTTCATCTTCAGTGGGCAACAGGCGTACTGGTACGACATCAAGACCAGCCAGCGCACGGAAATCGGGCGCCATCCAAGCCCGGACGTGACCATCGAAGTCGCGGAAAAAGATTTTCTCGGGATCATGGCCGGCGTGGTCAATGTCGAGGAACTGTTCGCCAGCGGTCGCTTGAAGATTGGCGGCAACATGGGCCTGGCGACGATGTTGCCGCAGATCATCGACCACGCCCGCCAGGGTGGCGGCACGGTGGAAAAAGTCGATATGAACAAGCGCTACCCGACGCCGCCACGCTTCAGCGAAAAGCTCACTGCCGCGCTGCCTCGCCAGACCAGCGTCGAACGTCGTGCGCGCGCCGAGTTGAGCCGGCACGAATTCGAAACTCGTTATTTGCCCAACGGCATTCCGTTGGTGATCAGCAATGCCCTGCACGACTGGCCGTTGTTCAGCCTGAGTCGCGAAGAGTCGCTGGTGCATTTCGCTGAACTGCAAGGCATCACCCGCCATGGCGATTATGTGAAGAAGACCTTTTCCACTGAGCGTGATTTCCGCTCGACCTCCATGGCCGAGTTCATCGCCTCGCTGGACAGTCCGGCGGTCAAAGGCGCGGATGGCGAGCCGCCGGCGTACATGGGCAACAACATCCTGCCCGCGCAGTTGTTGCAGCAGATCCACTACCCGCCCTACTTCGACACGTCGCTGTTCATCCCGCCGCGCATCTGGATCGGCCCCAAGGGCACGCTGACGCCGTTGCACCGCGATGACACCGACAACCTCTTCGCCCAGGTTTGGGGCCAGAAGAAATTCACCCTTGCCGCGCCGCATCACCGCGAGGCACTGGGCACCTGGTCGACCGCGCCCAAGGGTGGTCTGGATGGCTGCGATTTCAACCCCGATGCGCCGGACTATGAACGTTTCCCGGCGGCGCGGGAGGTGACGTTTTTGCAGGTGACGCTGGAGGCTGGGGATCTGCTGTTCCTGCCCGAGGGCTGGTTCCATCAGGTGGAGTCGGTGTCGACCTCGCTATCCGTCAACTTCTGGATCAACTCTGGCCGAGGCTGGTAACACCGCAAAATAACTGTGGGAGCGAGCCTGCTCGCGAATGCGTTGTATCAGGTATGAAGATATTTACTGACACACCGCCTTCGCGAGCAGGCTCGCTCCCACAGTGGAATTTCATTTCAAGTGACGGAAACTTTGAAACGCGGAAACCAGCACCACCGCCCCCGCCGCAATCGCTAGCCAGAATCCGCTGCGCGCGCCAAACGCATCGACCAGCGCGCCGGAACCGGCGGCGCCGATCGCCACGCCGATGCTCAACCCGGTCACCAGCCAGGTCAGGCCTTCGGTCAGTTTGGCCGCGGGCACGATGCGTTCGATCAGCGCCATCGCAACAATCAGCGTCGGTGAAAAGAACAGCCCGGCGATGAATACCGCGATCGACAAGCCGAGGATGTTGCTCGCCAAAAGCAGCGGCAGCGTGGTCACCGCCGTCGCCACGCCGCCGTAGAGAAACAGGCGCGGCAACGGCAGTTTCGAACGCATCGCACCGAAGGCGATGCCGGCCAGGCATGAACCAATCGCGTACACCGACAAGACAATACTCGCCGCTGCCGGCTGGCCCTGATGTTGAGCGAAAGCGACGCTGACCACATCGATGACCCCGACGATCACGCCCATCGCCAGCATCAACGCCAGCAGCCATTGCACGTCAGTCGAGCGAATGATCGAGCCCTGATGCTGCGACTCCTGCGCGTGCACCGGTGGTTCGGTGCTGCGCTGGGCGACAAACGCCGTCACGCCAATGGCCAGAGCCAACAGCGCCGCCAGCGGCCCGGCCTCGGGAAACACCGCAACCGACAAGCCTACTGACAGCGGCGGCCCGACGATAAAACACACTTCGTCGAGCACCGACTCCAGGGCATACGCCGTCTGCAATTGCGGCTGGCCACGGTAGATCTCGGTCCAGCGCGCCCGCACCATCGCCGACATGCTCGGCATGCACCCGGCCAGCGCGGCAAAGACGAACAAAGTCCAGTCCGGCGCCTGCAAACGCGTGCACAGCAGCAACATCAACAACCCGCCGCCACCGGTCAGCGCTGCGATCGGCAGCACCCGCCCCTGCCCGTAACGGTCCACCA
>NZ_RAZO01000496.1:0-2127 GCF_004307535.1 Pseudomonas sp. Sample_9 | reverse complement strand
GCGTGAAAGGCTTCTTTATAGGGTTGCAGGTTTGTCGGCTGATCGCCCTGAACCAGCACTTTGACCGGGTGCAGCGGACGCCCGCTCAGCCAGCCGCACAGCGCCAGTGCACATGCCAGTGACGCTTCGGCACTCTGCCGGGTCGGCGGCAGATGATCGCCGTGCACGGTGAGAATCAGCGCGTAGCCTTCGTCGAGCAGGCGAAAGCTCAGGTCAGCGCTTTCGGCAATGATTCGTTGATAGCGCACCAGACGCTGGAAGCCTTCAGCCAGCGTGTTGCTCGACATCAGCGCATAGCCGGCGACGTGAAACGATGCCGGGCGCACCACTTTGCCCATGTTCAGGCCGATCGCCGGGTTGCCGGAAACCTCCACCGCGCGCTGCCAGAGCCGGGTCATGGAATCCTGCGGGAAACGCGCATCCGGATCTTCGAGGGCACTGAAGTCCAGCCCCAGTTGCTTGAACAGAACCCGGCAATCCAGGCCGTCCATCTCCAGTGCTTTGACAATCCCCATCGCCCAGCTTGCAGAAGTCGTTCGTTCGCTCATGGTTGTTATTCTTTTACATGACGGGCTGCAGATAACCGCCCTATTTGCGAAGGATACTAAAGTGGCGCCGATTGTCACTGGCCCACGCCAATGATCACTCTAGACTCAAATAAGCTGCCCGACGCACAACTTGTCGCCAGAACAATCACCACAGAGAGCGCGGTCGTGGAAAATATCAAGCAGTTCAACAGCTTCGCCGAGTTCTACCCGTATTACCTCGCCGAGCACAGCAACAGTACCTGCCGTCGTCTGCATTTCATCGGCACGTCTCTGGTCATCTTCATTCTCGCGCTCAGCATCGCCAAAAGCGCCTGGCTGCTGTTGCTGGCCCTGCCTCTGGCGGGTTACAGCTTTGCCTGGATCGGCCACTTCTTTTTCGAAAAAAACCGCCCGGCGACGTTTCAGCATCCGCTGTACAGCCTGCTCGGCGATTTCGTCATGTACCGCGACATGATTCTCGGTCGCGTGGCGTTCTGAATGAGGGTCTGCCCATGAATGCCCATGCTCGCTTCACCCATATGAAGGACGGCACCGAGAAAGACTGGGCGATCATCGCCGCTGATTTCAGTGCCTATGCCAGACAACTGCCATCGCGGATCCTCGCGCATCTGAAGCTGCTTGAGGGCGACTTCGGCGGTTTCCCCGTGGATCGCCTGACCCACTCGTTGCAAACCGCGACCCGCGCCTTTCGCGACGGGCGTGACGAGGAATACGTGGTCTGCGCGCTGTTGCACGACATTGGCGACACCCTCGGTTCGTACAATCATCCGGATATCGCCGCGGCGATTCTCAAGCCGTTCGTGAGTGCGGAGAATCTGTGGATGGTGGAGAAGCACGGAATCTTTCAGGGCTATTACTTCTTTCATCATCTGGGCATGGATCGGCATTTGCGCGAGCAATTCAAGGACCATCCGCAGTTCCACGCCACTGCCGAATTTTGCGCCAAGTACGACGCGGCGGCGTTTGATCCGGCGTATGACACGCTGCCGCTGAGTTTCTTCGAGCCGATGATGGAAAGGCTGTTTGCGCAACCGAAGAACTCGATTTACAAGGCTGCGATGCAAGAACACAGCCCGGCCTGAGAACACATGTGGGAGCGAGCCTGCTCGCGAAAGCGCGGTATCAGGCACAGAAGTTTCGTCTGACGCTACGCCTTCGCGAGCAGGCTCGCTCCCACAGGGTACTTTTTCGCTCAGGCGATTTCGGCGACTTTGGCAGCCTTGAGCTCCGCCTCCCGCGCCTGCGCATCCGCCAATCGATACAGCTCGATCGTGCCGTCCCAATGCTCGATCAGCGCCGTGCACGACTCGACCCAGTCGCCGCAGTTGAGGTAGTCCACCTCCCCCACCTTGCGAATCTCGGCATGGTGGATATGCCCGCAAACCACGCCATGCAGTTCGCGCTTCACGCATTCGTGGGCGATGGCTTCTTCAAAGTCGCTGATGAAACTCACCGCTGTCTTGACCTTGTGTTTCAGGTAGGCCGACAGCGACCAGTAACCGTAGCCATAACGGGCGCGCCAGTGATTGAGCCAGCGGTTGAGGGTCAGGGTGAATTCGTAGGCCGAGTCGCCGAGAAA
>NZ_RAZO01000110.1:0-2139 GCF_004307535.1 Pseudomonas sp. Sample_9 | reverse complement strand
ATCTCCAGCAACGCCCTCAGCCGCTCGATCAACGCGCAGGCCGAGCACTGGATGCGCATCGGCATGCTCGCCGAGCTGCACCCCAACCTCGACCACAGCGCCATTTGCCGCCTGCTGATCCGCGCCGAACAGAATGGTGGCCTGGATCTGCAACAACTGACTCAGGAAGCCGTCAGCGCATGAGAAACCAGATCAAGATCAACACGCCGGCCGACATCGAAAAATCCCGCGCCGCCGGCAAGCTCGCCGCTGAAGTGCTGGCGATGCTGGTGCCGCATGTGAAGGCCGGGGTGACCACCGATGAGCTGGACCGGTTGTGCAACGATTACATCGTCAATGTGCAGAAAGCCGTGCCGGCCAACGTCGGTTATCACGGCTTTCCGAAAACCGTCTGTGCGTCGGTAAACGACGTGGTGTGTCACGGGATTCCATCGGGTACGCCATTGAAAGATGGCGACATCGTCAATCTCGACATCGCCGTGATCAAGGATGGCTGGTTCGGTGATACCAGCCGCATGTACGTCGTGGGCGAGGCGACTCCTGAAGCGCAGCACCTGATCAAGACCACTCACGACGCGATGTGCGCGGGCATTCGCGCGGTGAAACCGGGCGCAACGCTGGGCGATATCGGTCATGCGATCCAGAGCCTGGCGGAGGCGGAGGGCTTCAGCGTGGTGCGCGAGTACTGCGGCCATGGCATCGGCAAGGTCTATCACGACGAACCGCAAATCCTGCATTACGGCTTTCCCAATCAAGGGCTGAAGCTCAAGGCCGGGATGATCTTCACCGTGGAGCCGATGCTCAACGCCGGCAAACGCCATGTGAAGAACATGCCGGATGGCTGGACTGTGCTGACCAAGGATGGCTCCCTGTCGGCGCAGTGGGAGCATATGGTCGCGGTGACGGAAAGCGGGTTTGAAGTGCTGACGGCTTGGCCGGATGAGATTGAAGGGTACCGGGCCATTGGCTAATACCGTGTCGCCTGCTTGCCCTCACCCTAGCCCTCTCCCAATGGGAGAGGGGACTGACCGAGGTGTTGTTGCGAGATACGCCGACGTGCGATATCGAGTCGAACTTACATTTTGCACAGCATGAAGATCGGCTCCCTTTCCCCCTCGCCCCCCTTGGGGGAGAGGGCTGGGGTGAGGGGGAAGATCCAACTGACTCAGCGCAATCAGTGAGCACCGGCAGCCTTGTTCAAATCGCTCTCGGTCCATTCGGTATAAACACAAGCATCCGCCGTCGCCCAGCGCACCCGGACCGGATCGCCGGCCTTGAGTGGCATGCCCGCTGCCGACAGCGCTTTCACCGTCATCGACGTCCCGCCCGCAGTGACCACGCTGCACGTCTGGCTCTCACCGAGAAACAGCACCTCCACAACATTCGCCGACACCTCATTCCAACCCGCCGCCAGCGGCTCATCCAGCGCCTGCTGCGTGCTCAACGCCAAGGCTTTTTCCGGACGCACCATCAGCAGCACATCCTGATCAGTGTGCAACCCGGACGTCAGCCGAATCGACAACGACTGACCCTCGAAACTCGCTGCCGCATTGCCTTGCGCCTTGAGCTTGAGGAAGTTCGAATTGCCCAGAAACGACGCGACAAAGGCATTCGGCGGATTCTGGTAAAGGTCATAACCACTGCCCAGACCGACGATCTTGCCGTGGCTGAAAATCGCGATGCGTTGCGACAGCCGCATGGCTTCTTCCTGGTCGTGGGTCACGTAAACGATGGTGATGCCCAGGCGCCGGTGCAGCTGGCGCAGTTCATCCTGCAAGTCCTCGCGCAGCTTCTTGTCCAGCGCGCCCAATGGTTCATCCATCAGCAGAATGCGTGGTTCGTAAACCAGCGCCCGGGCGATGGCGACACGTTGTTGCTGACCGCCGGACAGTTGCGAAGGGCGGCGATGGGCGAACTGTTCGAGCTGCACCAGTTTCAGCATCGCATCGACGCGTTTTTCGCGCTCGGCCGTCGCCAGTTTGCGAATGGCCAAAGGGAAGGCGATGTTGTCGCGCACCGACAGATGCGGGAACAGCGAGTAGCGCTGAAAGACCATGCCTATGTCGCGCTTGTGCGGCGGCACATTGACCAGCGACTGGCCGTTGACGAGGATCTCGCCGCTGCTCGGTGTTTCGAAAC
>NZ_RAZO01000500.1:0-2156 GCF_004307535.1 Pseudomonas sp. Sample_9 | reverse complement strand
GATCCGAACCACCTTCGGCAACACGGCGTTCGAGCAGACGATCCGAACCACCTTCAGCCAGACGGCTTTCGATCAGCTTGTCCGAGCCGCCTTCAGCGACCAGGGTGTGAGCAGGCGTTACTGCAAAAGCGTTAACTGCGAAAACCGAGAAAGCGATGCCGAGAAGGGTTTGGCGTTTCATGATCGTGTGCTCCAGAAAGTTGTTTGTTTATCTGGAGCCGATGTTACGCCGCGCAGTTTTTATGAGAACTTCATTGACGTGATGGTGAACATCGACGCCGATGATGTTTGCCAGGAGCGTTGATTCAGAGCGCTTTTGCCCGGATGCACAACTCGCCGCTGGCACGAATCAGCGCCAGGTCGTGCAGCAAATCGGCGGCCAGACCGTTGCGGACATCGGCCAGCCATGCTGGGCAATTCGGATCCTGGCGATAGGGCGCGAAGGCGGCGTACTGCTGCAACAAGCGCTTTTGCAGTTCATCCAGGCGCGGGCGGATCTGTTTGCCCAGATCCGGACGCGGTGTGTCCGGTGCAGCACCTGCCGCTTGCCATTGCGCGAGCAGACCGTATTGCACCAGTTTGTTCGCTTCCATCTGTGCGGCGATCAGTTGCGCGACGTCGTCCGGATCGAGTTTGTGTTCGGTGGCCAGAGTTCGGGCATTGGCGATGACCTGCGCCTCGCGCGGGCTGTCCTGAATAGGCTTGCCGCTGTCCCATTTGGTCAACGCAACCAGATCACCGATGCTCAGGCGTTCATTCAAAGTGGCCAGTAGCGGTTTCAATGAAGCAGGCGCCGCTGCGGGTTCGGCCGCCTGAGCGTAGGCGGCCGACAGAGCGAGGAGGGAGCCAAGCAGAAAATTTGCAACGTTACGCATGAACCGAGCCTCAATAGTACGTGTCGACAGAGTCGCTGATTTACCACAGCCGCAACACTGACACAAAGCGATGCACGGCATTTACACAAATGCAAAACAGACAATCAACACCGTCTGGAAATGTTGATTGCACGCTGCACGCAACTCACCGAAGCTATCGTCAATCAGGCCTGCCGCCGTCGAGATGGACCTCCATTCAATGCAAAGCGCCACCTTCGCCAAACCGCTCTGGCAAACCTATCTGCTGTTTCTCGCGCCGATGGTGCTGTCGAACTTCCTGCAATCGATGTCCGGGACGGTCAACAGCATCTACATCGGCCAGATGCTCGGCACTCAAGCGCTGGCGGCAGTGTCCGGCATGTTCCCCGTCGTATTCTTTTTCATCGCCCTGGTCATCGGCCTTGGTGCTGGCGCGGGCGTGTTGATTGGCCAGGCGTGGGGCGCGCGCGAAACGCATATGGTCAAGGCGATCGCCGGGGCGACGTTGCTGCTGGGGGTGTTGATCGGTCTGGTTGCCGCAGTGCTCGGCACAGTGTTCGCGCGCCAGGCACTGACTGGGCTGGGCACGCCGATGGATGTACTCGACGACGCGGTGGACTACGCCCACGTCATGTTGTGGATTCTGCCATCGCTACTGGTATTCGTGCTGTTCACCCAATTGCTGCGTGGTGTCAGCGATACGCTGTCGCCACTGCTCGCGCTGATCGTGTCCACCGCCGTGGGGCTGGCGCTGACGCCGGCGTTGATTCGCGGCTGGCTGGGTTTGCCGCCATTGGGCATTCAGAGCGCGGCGTATGCCGGGCTGGCGGGGAATCTGTCGGCGATGGCGTGGCTGGCCTGGCGGCTGATTCGCAAGGGCCATCCGCTGGCGCCGGATCGAGAGTTCTTTGCCGCGCTGCGACTGGACCGGGTCATTCTCGGCAAGGTCCTGCGCATCGGCCTGCCAACCGGCGTGCAGATGATCGTGCTGTCGTTATCGGAGCTGGTGATTCTGGCACTGGTCAACCAGCACGGCTCGCAAGCGACGGCGGCCTATGGCGCAGTCACCCAGATCGTCAACTATGTGCAATTCCCTGCGCTGTCGATTGCGATCACCGCGTCGATTCTCGGCGCCCAGGCCATCGGCGCCGGGCATCTGCAACGCATGGGGCCGATCCTGCGCACCGGGCTGTTGATCAATGTGTGCCTGACCGGTGGCCTGATTGTGCTGGGTTATCTGTTGTCGCACTGGTTGCTGGGCCTGTTCCTGACCGAGGACTCGACCCGGGCGATGGCCGAGCA
>NZ_RAZO01000370.1:11340-29111 GCF_004307535.1 Pseudomonas sp. Sample_9 | reverse complement strand
TGCGAGGCCTTTTATTTGGGCTTCAATCGTTTCAACTGGCTGGCCTCATTCCCTGAGACAGTCCGAACATGAACAACAGCAAATCATGATCGGGCTGGGTCGCCACGGAGGCTTTCGCCACCCGTGGAACCGAACAATGAGCGTCGTTCCCGGACGCTCCTATGACCTGCATGCGCGGCTGCTCCCAGGCAGCCACCGCCAGTGAAGCAACTGCCAAGGCCCCAACCAGGAACAAACCTCGTGCAATTTCGAGTTTCATCGCTATAAACCTTTGATAGCGCTGCCAAACGCCGTCTCATAAAAGTAGACGAGTTTTTTCCAGTCGGCATCGCGGAACGACGAATGGCGACGCAGTTGCTTCATGTCATGCCGGGCGGCGCGATAGGCGGTCAGACGCTGGCGGCACTTCTCCAGATCGATCAGCGCCACTTCAACCTGCGCCGCTTCGCCTTCACCGGTCACCCGGACGAAAACATGCTTGATGTAGATGCAGCTGTGTTGCCAGCGGCCCTTGTGCATGCGCGCCAGGTTTTCGGCGAGGTCCTTGAGGACTCGCTCGTAAACCACGTTGTCACATTGATCGCGACCACCGACGGCGGCCAGCCAGTGCTCCAGTTCCTGGAAGCCGTCCAGCGACTTCGTCACCAGCAATGCGCGCCACTTGTGCTGAGGATCGGGCTGGGCGCCGCAGAAAACGATTTGCGGTACGCGGACACCGAGCTTGCTCACGCCGGTCAGCGCGTCGAGCTCACGCAATACGGTGGGGCGTCCGAACGGGTGAAGCCAGCTGCGATAGATGTGCCCGGTCTGGCGCTTGGCGTACAACAGCTGACCGTCACGGTCGACGATGCGCTGCACCCCGCTTTCGCCACCACGGCGCACATTGGGCTCTTCAACCCATTCGCCGCGCTGGTTCCAGTAATGATCGAAACGATCCTGGGGAGCGACATTCGCTTCAACCGCTGCTTGCACTGCCATCCTCTACCTCTTGCGTAATACGTAAACTCGCCACATCGCATAGAGCGGTATGAAGTCCAGTTGTTCCTGAATGCGGAAACCCGCCTGTTCGAATTCTTTCTCGATCGTCGCCGCCGGAATCAGAAAACGATTCTGATAGTCATGGCTCGGCCGTTCCCGCTCGGCGCGCTTGCGCTTCCAGGCCTTGAAATTGCCGTCGACCCACAACGAAACAATCACACTGTCACGGCTCACCCGCTCGAACTCGCGCAGGATCACCCGGCGGTGCTCGGCCTCGCCGATGTGGTGCAGCAGACGCATGCAAAAGATGCTGTCGACCGAGTTATCCGGCAGAGCGATGTCGAATGCCGAGGTGTGCAGTGGTTGCACGCGCTTGACCACTTCGGCCGGTTGCCCTCGCAACGCGGTCTTGATCATCGATTCGGAATTGTCCGCACCGATGATTACCCGGTTGGGCTTTTCCGCAAGCATTGGCCAGAAACGCCCGGCACCACATGGCAGATCCAGCACCAGTCCGGGGTCACCCGCGAGCGCCAGGGCCTTGCGACCCACTTGCTCGTCGCGCCAGTGCGACAGGCGGCGACCAAGGCTTTCCTGATGCTTGCGCAGATATCGTTGTGCGTGTTGGTCGTCGTACTTTTCGGAAAAATCGAGCTTGATCGGGCCGGCCATCAACTGGACTCCTGAGTTCTGATGACGCCACCTTAAGCAGCGACCTGTCAGCGTCAGGTCATCCAATTGTGAAAATTCTGTCAGGTAAATCCGCAAATTATTACAACGTTATACAGGATTCAGACAGCTGTACGGGAGTAGCCTCGAGCCACTATTTGCCGGCATTCACGCCAAGATCCACCTCGAATCGGCAGCCATTGGGCTCCATCGTGCTCAGGCTCACCGTCCATCCCTGGTTTTCACAGATGCGTTGCACCAGCGACAAGCCCAGGCCGAGACCTTCGCCACGTTTCTCGCTGCCGCGTACAAAGGGCTCGAACATCGCCTCGCGTTTTTCTTCGGGAATGCCCACGCCCGAATCCTCGACAACAAAACCGTTGGCGGTGAGGGTCAGGCGAATGAAGCCCTGTTCGGTGTAGTGCAGCGCGTTACGCAGAAGATTGCCCATGACCGCGTTCAGCAAGGTCGCGTTGTAGCGAGTGTCCGGTGGGTTGCCCGGCTCGAACATCAGCGTCAGGCCCTTGCGCTCGATCGGCTCACGCCACAGGCACAACAGGCTTTCGGCGACTTGCGTGAGATTCTGCTGCGGCGCCGCCGCGGCTTCTTCGTTCTGTGTGCGTGCCAGCATCAGGAAAGTCTGTACCAGTTCGCGCATCTCTTCGCTGGCCCGGGCAATGCGCTCGACCTGCGCGCGACCGCGCTGATCGATACCGGGGTTTTCCAGCAACAGTTCGCAGGAACTGGCGAGGACCATCAGTGGCGTGCGCAACTCATGGCTGACGTCACTGGTGAACAGGCGTTCACGGGTCAGCGCCTGACGCAAGCGCCCCAGCGTGGCATCGAATGCCACCGCCAGCTCACCGACTTCATCCGCTGCGTAATCCGGCGCCAAGGGTGGCGCCAGGCCGAGCAACTGGTCGCGATGACGGACCTGCCGCGCCAGGCGCACCACCGGCGCCATCACTTTGCGGGCGAGCACCCAGCCAAGGAACACCGCCAGCGCCAGACTGAGCACGAAGCCGACCAGCACCACAGCAAACAGCACGCGCTCGCGCTCTTCGAAATCGCTTTGGTCCTGCAGCAGCACGTAGCGCCGGCCATCTACCACCTCGACCATGGCGTGATAGGACAGCTGCTCGCGGAATACCTCATGGAAACCTGCATCGAGGTGACGCAGATCCTTGGGCAGGTCGAAATCCCCCGGCCCGCCGCTGAAATAGAACAGCTGATCCGGCTCGGGCCGGTGGCTCCAGTCGGAGACGTTGTCCATCAGCAGCAGACGTTGCAGGTCGCCGCCCAGCCCCGCAGAAATCAGTTTCTCTTCCACCAGGTGCACCGTCGCGACGATGCCCATGGCGAAGGCGCCAGCCACCAGCGCACTCATCAGTGCAAAGGCGATGATGATCCGCTGGGAAAGACTCTGCTTAAACTCCATCTCGCCCCTCGGCCAAGCGATAACCGACACCGTGCACGGTGTGCAGCAGTGGCTTGGCGAATGGCTTGTCGATCACCTGGCGCAATTGGTGAACATGGCTGCGCAGGCTGTCGCTGTCCGGGCAGTCATCGCCCCACAGCGCTTCTTCGAGAATCTCCCGACGCAGCACGTGCGGGCTCTTCTGCATCAGCACTGCGAGCAGCTTGAGGCCGACCGGGTTGAGCTTGAGCAACTTGCCTTCGCGGGTCACTTCGAGAGTGTCGAGGTCGTAGCTCAGGTCGCCGACCTGCAATGCCCGGCGACCGCCGCCCTGAGCACGGCGCATGACCGCTTCGACGCGCGCCGCCAGTTCGGACAGAGCGAACGGTTTGATCAGGTAGTCGTCGGCGCCGGACTTGAAGCCCTGCAGCCGGTCGTCGAGTTGATCGCGGGCGGTGAGCATGATCACCGGCGTGTCGCGCCGGGCATCTTCACGCAGGCGTTTGCACAAGGTGTAGCCGTCGATGCCGGGCAGCATGATGTCGAGCACGATCAGGTCGTAATGCTCGGTCGCCGCCAGATGCAGACCGGACAGGCCGTCTTGTGCGCAATCGACGGTATAGCCTTTCATGCCCAGGTAATCGGCCAGATTGGCCAGGATGTCACGGTTGTCTTCGACCAGCAGAATTCGCATGGACATCTCCTCCGAACGGGGTAACGGCCGTCTTGGCCCGCGCAGCTTACGGCCAAGTGTGGCTCAGGGCTAGGGGCGTTTTTCGATAAACCTGCACTGCGCGCGCTGCGACGTTTTTTTCACTTTCGGTTAACAAATCGCCGACGCCAGCGCGCGCAGACTCCGCGCGATTGCTCCTTCACTCTCTCTTCATCGACCAAGGAACCTGCCATGGTGTCGACCTCTGCCCTTCCCGCTTCAAGACCGCTGAACTGGTGGTTGTGTCTGGGCATTCCCGCAGCGGCGGCGATCATTCTGCTGTTGCTCGAACTGACCGATCTGGACATGGTTCTGGCGCAGATGTTCTACGACCCGGTGGCCGGGGACTTCATCGGGCGGCACAGCTATTTTCTTGAAGACATCCTGCATGACCGGGCGAAACAGCTGGTGATCGGCTTCTCGGTGTTTGCCATCCTCGGTTTCATCGGCGCGTTTTTCATCGAAAGACTGAAACCGTTCAAGCGCGAACTGGGCTGCCTGGTGCTGTCGCTGGGGCTGGCGACTTCGTTTGTCACTCCGGTCAAAGCCGTCACTGCCGTGCAATGCCCGTGGAGCCTGGAGCAATTCGGCGGTCACGAGACCTACAGCAAACTGATGGAGCATCGTCCCGCCACCGACAAACCGGGACGTTGCTGGCCGGGTGGCCATGCGGCGACCGGGTTTACGTTGTTTGCTTTGTTCTTCGTGTTGCGCGACCGCCGCCCGCGACTGGCGCGGCAGGCATTTGTGTTTGCCTTTGCGCTGGGCTCGGTGTTCTCGATCAGCCGCATGATGCAGGGCGCGCACTTCTTTTCGCACAACGTGTGGACGGCGATTTTCTGCTGGCTGATCTGTCTGGGGGCTTATTACTGGGTGCTGTATCGCCCGGCTGGCAAGACTTCGACGGCGATGAACACACAGCCGATCAATGCCTGAAATAAACAACCTGTGGGAGCGAGCCTGCTCGCGAATTGGCGGCTCAACTGGCTTGCATGTCGGATGACAGACCGCTTTCGCGAGCAGGCTCGCT
This sequence comes from Pseudomonas sp. Sample_9, assembly GCF_004307535.1. Taxonomy (NCBI): domain Bacteria; kingdom Pseudomonadati; phylum Pseudomonadota; class Gammaproteobacteria; order Pseudomonadales; family Pseudomonadaceae; genus Pseudomonas; species Pseudomonas sp. Sample_9. Next base: position 24,305 of record NZ_RAZO01000370.1, on the reverse strand, counting down.
CCCACAAGGGGATACCAGTGAGCTTCGAAATTGGGGCAATAAAAAACCCCGCCGACTTTCGCCAGCGGGGTTTTGCGTTACAGGGCCAGGGCTGGCTTACATCATGCCGCCCATGCCACCCATGCCGCCCATGTCTGGCATACCGCCGCCAGCTGCACCTTCTTTCTTCGGTGCGTCGGCAACAGCTGCTTCGGTGGTCAGGATCAGACCGCCGATGGAGGCTGCAGCTTGCAGAGCCGAACGGGTTACCTTGGTTGGGTCCAGGATGCCCATTTCGATCATGTCGCCGTATTCGCCGGAAGCAGCGTTGTAACCGAAGTTACCTTTGCCGTTCTTCACTTCGTTGACGACAACGCTTGGCTCGTCACCGGAGTTGGCAGCGATCTGACGCAGCGGCGCTTCAACAGCGCGACGCAGCACAGCGATACCGACGTTCTGGTCAGCGTTGTCGCCGGTCAGCTCGGTCAGTGCTTCCAGAGCACGGATCAGCGCCACGCCACCGCCAGGTACCACGCCTTCTTCAACGGCTGCGCGGGTTGCGTGCAGGGCGTCTTCAACGCGGGCTTTCTTCTCTTTCATTTCAACTTCGGAACCAGCGCCAACCTTGATCACTGCAACGCCGCCGGACAGCTTGGCCAGACGCTCTTGCAGTTTTTCACGGTCGTAGTCCGAGGAAGTTTCGGCAACCTGGGCGCGGATCTGAGCGATACGGCCTTCGATGTCTGCCTGCACGCCAGCACCGTCAACGATGATGGTGTTTTCCTTGGACAGGGTGACGCGCTTGGCGTTACCCAGGTGCTCCAGGGTGGTGCTTTCCAGGCTCAGACCGATTTCTTCGGAGATAACGGTACCGCCGGTCAGAACGGCGATGTCCTGCAGCATGGCCTTGCGACGGTCGCCGAAGCCCGGTGCCTTGACGGCAGCGACTTTGACGATGCCACGCATGTTGTTCACAACCAGAGTCGCCAGGGCTTCGCCTTCAACGTCTTCGGCCACGATCAGCAGTGGACGGCCGGCTTTGGCAACGGCTTCCAGCACTGGCAGCATTTCGCGGATGTTCGAGATCTTCTTGTCGACCAGCAGGATCAGCGGGCCGTCGAGCTCGGCAACCATGGTGTCCGGCTTGTTGACGAAGTATGGCGACAGGTAGCCACGGTCGAACTGCATGCCTTCTACAACCGACAGTTCGTTTTCCAGGCCCGAGCCTTCTTCAACGGTGATCACGCCTTCTTTACCGACTTTTTCCATGGCTTCGGCAATGATGTCGCCGATGGAGTTGTCGGAGTTGGCCGAGATGGTGCCGACCTGAGCGATGGCTTTGAAATCAGCGCATGGCTTGGACAGGGCTTTGAGCTCTTTGACAATGGCGATGGTCGCCTTGTCGATGCCGCGCTTGAGGTCCATCGGGTTCATGCCGGCAGCGACGGCTTTCAGGCCTTCGTTGACGATCGACTGAGCCAGAACGGTAGCGGTGGTAGTACCGTCACCAGCGTCATCGTTGGCACGGGAGGCAACGTCTTTGACCAGCTGCGCGCCCATGTTTTCGAAGCGATCTTCGAGTTCGATCTCTTTGGCGACGGAAACGCCGTCCTTGGTGATGGTCGGAGCGCCGAAGCTCTTCTCGAGGATCACGTTACGGCCTTTCGGGCCCAGGGTCGCTTTTACCGCGTCAGCCAGAACGTTGACGCCTTTGAGCATCTTGGAGCGGGCGGCATCGCCGAACTTAACTTCTTTAGCAGCCATGATCGATATTCCTTAAATACTTTGTAGTAGCGGGAAAATGAACGGGGATATCAGCCTTCGATAACCGCGAGGATTTCGTTCTCGCTCATTACCAGCAGGTCTTCGCCATCGACTTTCACAGTGTTGCTGCCGGAGTACGGACCGAACACAACCTTGTCGCCTTCCTTCACGGACAGTGCACGCACTTCACCGTTTTCCAGAGCTTTGCCCGGGCCTACAGCGAGAATCACACCGTGGTTGGCTTTTTCAGCAGCCGAACCTGGCAGGACGATACCGCCAGCGGTTTTCTTTTCTTCTTCGCTGCGACGGATGACGACGCGGTCATGCAGAGGACGAAGCTTCATTGTCGATCTCTCCTAATTGTGGTTTTCATCGGCCGGTGTAGTCCCGGCGGGTTTAACGAATCCGGCCTGCGCCGGTTGCGGTCCGTCGAGCGAACCGCGCAAGTCTGTCCGGTTTGAATACCGGAAACCTTTCGGTGACCGATACATAGGGGCGCACAAGCCGATTACAAGGGCTGATGGAAAAAAATTTTCATCGCCACACAGCAAAAAAGCGCCATAAACGAGCACGGCACCCGAAGGTGCCGTGTCGATGCTGATGTCACTTGTTGTCGCGATGTTCGAACTCGCCTTCGATCACATTCGGCTCTCGACCGAGCGGCTCGCGCGGGGCCGGGCCGCCGCGGGGTTGCAGGTCGTCGGCGAAGGCGCGCTGGCGCATGGCCTGGTCTTCGGCGCGCTGGCGCATCTTGTTCGCCAGCAGACGCCGGGTGACCGGCAACAGCATCACCAGACCGACCACGTCACTGATGAAGCCGGGAATGATCAACAGGCCACCGGCCAACGCCAGCATCAGGCCTTCGAGCATGGTCTGCGCGGGCAATTCGCCGCGATTCAGACTTTCCCGGGCACGCAATGCGGTGGCCAGACCGGCGACGCGCAGCACGAACACACCGAACATCGAGCCGAGAATGATCAGCAGCAGGGCCGGGAAGAACCCGATAGAGCCTGCCACTTTGACGAATACGAACAGCTCCAGCACTGGAAACAGCAGAAAGAGCAACAGAAAAGGGCGCATCAAAGTTTCCTCAACGCAAGAAATGCCTTGCAGTAAGCCTTAGATGACGTCGCCCTTGCGTGAATTCAAGCTTAACTTTGCGCTTTTTTCGGCCAGGACTGGGCGTGAGCCAGAGAAACCAAGGCCTCGCGCACTTGTGTCGGCGTATTACATGGCGTGGCGAAGGGCAACCAGTAGACGGCCTGACCGATGCGCAAGTGCATGCCTTCGCTGTCGATGCCGGCCAGTTGCGCCGGCGTGCTGTTGGGCAGCCCGGCGAGCTCGACGTAATGGGCGATGGCCTTGGCGTGATCGCTGTTCATGTGCTCGACCATGCTGATTTCAGCCTTGCCGGCGAACGGGTTGGCCAAGGTCAGATCGTCGATCCAGTGGATCGCACCAAAGCCGCCGATGTAGCGATGGCGCACCGGATCGAGCACCCAGAAATCGAAATCGTGGGCCTTGTGATAATTCTGCGAGTCGGGGAAATAGCGGTAATAGCGTTCGGCGGCAGCCTCGATGGCTGCCGGGTCTTCGAGTTTCTGCGCTTGGGCCAGATAGGTCAGCCGCCCGACCGCCTGCACGTCGTCGGCCTCGCGCTCGCCCACCAGCATCGAACACTTCGGATCTTTCTGCAGGTTATGCGTGTGCTGGGCGATGCGGCTGATCAGGATCAGCGGCCGGCCCTGCTCGTCCAGGCAATACGGCACAACCGAACCAAAGGGAAAACCCGGCATCGATTTGGAGTGGGTCGACAGCACTCCACGGTATTCCTTGAGAAGCAATTCTCGGGCATTCTTCGCCACTTCAGCGCTCAATTTGTGACTCCTTAAATGGGTTCCGTCTAGAAAACGGACAGGCGCGCAGCGAAAAGTAACCGGCGCGCATCGGGCAAATGTTCGTGTGCAACCAGGCCTGACCGGTACCGATCGAGCGTTGCCGACAACAAAAACAACTCAGACCTGCCAGCGGGACATGCGAATGCAACTCAACGACAAAGTAATCATTATCACTGGCGGTTGCCAGGGTTTGGGCCGTTCCATGGCCGAGTATTTCGCCGGCAAGGGCGCGAAACTGGCCCTGGTCGATCTGAATCAGGAAAAACTCGACGCCGCCGTGGCTGCGTGCAAAGCCAAGGGTGTCGAAGCGCGCAGCTACCTGTGCAACGTCGCCAGTGAAGAACAGGTCGAGCACATGGTCGCGCAAGTGGCCGAAGACTTCGGCGCCATCCACGGCCTGATCAACAACGCCGGGATCCTGCGCGATGGTCTGCTGCTGAAGGTCAACGACGGCGAGATGACCAAGATGAGCCTGGCGCAGTGGCAGGCGGTGATCGACGTCAACCTGACCGGCGTGTTTCTTTGCACCCGAGAAGTCGCGGCGAAGATGGTCGAGCTGAAGAACAGCGGCGCGATCATCAATATTTCCTCGATCTCCCGTGCGGGCAACGTCGGCCAGACCAACTATTCCGCCGCCAAGGCTGGCGTAGCGGCAGCGACCGTAACCTGGGCGAAGGAACTGGCGCGTTACGGCATTCGCGTCGCGGGCATTGCGCCGGGCTTCATCGAAACCGAAATGACTTTGGGCATGAAGCCGGAAGCGCTGGAGAAGATGACGTCGGGCATTCCGCTCAAGCGCATGGGCAAGCCGGAAGAAATCGCCCATTCGGCGGCGTATATCTTCGAAAACGACTACTACACCGGGCGGATTCTGGAGATGGATGGCGGGTTGCGCATCTGACTGTCACCCTGAAACAAATGTGGGAGCGAGCCTGCTCGCGAATGCGGTGTGTCATTCAACCCATTGGTTGTCTGATCTACCGCTTTCGCGAGCAGGCTCGCTCCCACAGGTTTTTCAGCGCTGCTGATGGATCAATCGTCGCTGATGGTGATGTTCGGCATCGCCGGTGTGGCGGCTTCCTGCAACACGATCCGCGCGCCGACGTGACGGGCCAGCTCCTGATAGACCATGGCAATCTGGCTGTCCGGCTCGGCGATGACGGTTGGCTTGCCGCCATCGGCCTGTTCGCGGATCAGCATCGACAGCGGCAGTGAGGCCAGCAGTTCGACGCCGTACTGGGTCGCCAGTTTCTCGCCGCCGCCTTCACCGAACAGATGCTCGGCATGCCCGCAGTTCGAGCAGATGTGCACGGCCATGTTTTCCACCACGCCCAGCACCGGAATGTTGACTTTGCGGAACATTTCCACGCCTTTGCGTGCGTCGAGCAATGCCAGGTCCTGCGGCGTAGTGACGATCACCGCACCGGCCACCGGGACTTTCTGCGCCAGGGTCAGCTGGATGTCGCCAGTGCCTGGCGGCATGTCGATGACCAGATAATCCAGATCGCCCCAGGCAGTTTGCGTGACCAGTTGCAGCAGCGCCCCGGAAACCATCGGCCCGCGCCAGACCATCGGCGTGTTGTCGTCGGTCAGGAACGCCATCGACATGACTTCCACGCCGTGGGCCTTGAGCGGCACGAACCATTTCTGATCCTTGACCTCGGGCCGGGTGCGCTCGGGAATGCCGAACATGATGCCCTGGCTCGGGCCGTAGATATCGGCGTCGAGGATGCCGACTTTGGCGCCTTCACGGGCCAGCGCCAGCGCGAGGTTGGCAGCGGTAGTGGATTTGCCCACGCCGCCCTTGCCGGAAGCAACGGCGACGACGTTCTTGACATTGGCCAGCCCGGGAATCTGCGCCTGGGCCTTGTGCGCGGCGATCACGCTGGTGATCTCGACTTTAGCCGCAGTGACACCTTCGAGGTTTTCGATAGCCAGTTGCAGCATTTGCGCCCAACCGCTCTTGAACAGGCCGGCGGCGTAGCCGATTTCCAGCTGCACATTGACGCGGTCACCGATGATCTCGATGTTTTTCACGCAACCGGCGCTGACCGGGTCCTGGTTCAGGTAAGGGTCGGTGTATTGGCTGAGGACGGCTTCCACCGCTGCGCGAGTGACGGCGCTCATGGGCAACTCCGATAACAAGACTGGAAAGGATGGCGGGTATCGTACGCTGGACACCGATTTGAGGCGAACAGATTACTTGAGCTGAAAATCCACTGTGGTGAGGGGATTTATCCCCGTTCGGCTGCGCAGCAGTCGTAAAGCCATTGCACTCGGACTGTCTGATGCATCGAAGTTTGCGGTTTTGGGGCGGCTTCGCCACCCAGCGGGGATAAATCCCCTCACCACACGAGCTCTCAAAGTACCCGGTGGCGCAGGGGTGAAAAATATGCGCCAGCGCTTTATAGTGGCCGACCTCCGTTTCATCAAGTAGCGAAGCCCCATGTCCGAGCCACGCAAGATCCTCGTCACCAGCGCCCTGCCCTACGCCAACGGTTCGATCCACCTTGGCCACATGCTGGAGTACATCCAGACCGATATGTGGGTGCGCTTCCAGAAGCATCGCGGCAACCAATGCATTTATGTCTGCGCCGACGACGCCCACGGTTCGGCGATCATGCTGCGCGCGGAAAAGGAAGGCATCACCCCGGAACAACTGATCGCCAACGTGCAGGCTGAACACAGCGCCGACTTTGCCGACTTCCTCGTCGATTTCGACAATTTCCACTCCACTCACGCCGAAGAAAACCGTGAGCTGTCGAGCCAGATCTACCTCAAGCTGCGTGACGCCGGGCACATCGCCCAGCGCTCGATCACCCAGTATTTCGACCCGGAAAAGAAAATGTTCCTGGCCGACCGCTTCATCAAGGGCACCTGCCCGAAATGCGGCACCGAAGACCAGTACGGCGACAACTGCGAAAAATGCGGCGCGACCTACGCCCCGACTGACCTGAAGGATCCGAAGTCGGCAATCTCTGGCGCCACCCCGGTGCTCAAGGATTCCCAGCACTTCTTCTTCAAGCTGCCGGATTTCCAGGACATGCTGCAGGCCTGGACCCGAAGCGGCACCCTGCAGGACGCCGTGGCCAACAAGATCGCCGAATGGCTGGACGCCGGCCTGCAGCAGTGGGACATTTCCCGCGATGCGCCGTATTTCGGCTTCGAGATTCCGGGCGAACCGGGCAAGTATTTCTACGTGTGGCTGGATGCGCCGATCGGTTACATGGCCAGCTTCAAGAACCTCTGCAACCGCACGCCGGAGCTGGACTTCGACGCGTTCTGGGGCAAGGATTCGACTGCCGAGCTGTACCACTTCATCGGCAAGGACATCGTCAATTTCCACGCGCTGTTCTGGCCAGCCATGCTCGAAGGCGCCGGCTACCGCAAGCCGACCGGCATCAACGTGCACGGCTACCTGACCGTCAATGGTCAGAAAATGTCCAAGTCGCGCGGCACCTTCATCAAGGCCCGCACTTATCTGGATCATCTGTCGCCGGAATACCTGCGCTATTACTACGCAGCCAAGCTGGGCCGTGGCGTCGATGACCTCGATCTGAACCTCGAAGACTTCGTGCAGAAGGTCAACTCCGACCTGGTCGGCAAAGTGGTCAACATCGCCAGCCGTTGCGCCGGTTTTATCCACAAGGGCAACGGCGGCCTGCTGGTCGACAACAATGCCGCGCCGGAGCTGACCGAGGCCTTCCTCGCCGCCGCGCCAAGCATTGCCGACGCCTACGAGGCCCGCGATTTTGCCCGCGCCATGCGTGAAATCATGGCCCTGGCTGACCGCGCCAACGCGTGGATCGCCGACAAGGCGCCGTGGTCGCTGAACAAGCAGGAAGGCAAGCAGGATGAAGTCCAGGCGATCTGCGCCACCGGCATCAACCTGTTCCGCCAGTTGGTGATCTTCCTCAAACCGGTGCTGCCGCTGCTGGCCGCCGATGCCGAGGCGTTCCTCAACGTCGCGCCGCTGACCTGGAATGACCACACCACCTTGCTGGCCAACCACCAGCTCAACGAATTCAAACCGTTGATGACCCGCATCGACCCGGTAAAAGTGCAAGCCATGACCGACGCCTCCAAGGAAGACCTGACCGCCAGCCAGACCGACACCGGCGCTGCCGCAGCTGTGGGCAACGGCGAACTGGCCAAGGATCCGCTGTCGCCGGAAATCGATTTCGACGCCTTTGCTGCCATCGATTTGCGCGTCGCTCTGATCGTCAAGGCCGAACACGTCGAAGGCGCCGACAAGCTGCTGCGCCTGACCCTCGACATCGGTGACGAGCAACGCAACGTGTTCTCCGGGATCAAGAGCGCCTACCCGGACCCGTCCAAGCTCGACGGTCGCCTGACCATGATGATCGCCAACCTCAAGCCACGGAAAATGAAGTTCGGTATTTCCGAAGGCATGGTGATGGCGGCAGGTCCCGGCGGTGAAGAGATCTACCTGCTCAGCCCGGACAGCGGCGCCAAGCCAGGTCAGCGCATCAAGTAAGACGTTGCCGTAAAACGATCCCACCGACGTGCGCTGCATGCCGGTGGGATTTTTCATATCTGGCCCGATAGTGCCTACCCTTAAGAGACACCCGCCCGTTTCGCTGGCAGAACCATGACCGAACTCGTGTTAACGCTGATCAGTGCTGCGCTGCTCAACAACTTGGTGTTGCACTGGCCGCTGGGCGTCGCTCCGCTGCTGGCGGGTAGCCGACGTCAGGTGCATGCGCTGGGATTGGCGACGTTATGCCTGATGGTGATTGTCGGCGTCATCGGACAGGCGATCTGGCATTGGCTATTGGTACCGTTGCAGCTTGAAGCGTTGCGCCTGTTCGTGTTTCTGCCGTTGAGTGTGTTGTTGATCGCGCCGCTGCTGAAACTGCTGGCGCGCGGACTGCCAGATTGGCCGTTCGACGGATTGTGGCCGCTGCTGCTCGGCAATGCCGGCGTACTCGGGCTGGCGTTGATCAATGCGCAAAATGATCAAGGCCTGCTGCACGCGACAGCATTGAGTCTCGGCGCCGGGCTGGGTTTCTGGCAGGTGTTGAATGTGTTCTGCGACCTGCGCGAGCGCACGGCCGACAACGATATTCCCCTGCCCTTTCGCGGCCTGCCGATCGATCTGATCAGCGCCGGACTGATCGCAGTGATTTTTCTCGGATTCAGTGGATTGATCAAAACATGAGTCTGCTTCAACGCATCGATGCCCTGCTGCCGCAGACCCAATGCGGCAAGTGCGGCCATCCCGGATGCAAACCCTATGCGCAAGGCATTGTTGACGGCGAGCCGATCAACAAGTGCCCGCCGGGCGGCGAAGAAACCATCGCTGCGCTGGCCGAGCTGTTGAAAATACCGGTCCTGGAACTGGACATCAGCCGTGGCCCGGCACCGCCGCAAGTCGCCTTCATCCGCGAGGCCGAATGCATCGGCTGCACCAAGTGCATTCAGGCCTGCCCGGTCGACGCCATCGTCGGCGCGGCAAAACTCATGCACACGGTGCTGATCGACGAGTGCACCGGTTGTGATCTGTGCGTTGCGCCGTGCCCGGTCGACTGCATCGAAATGCATCCTTTGCCTGCGAACACGATCCCAGTGGTTGGCGGTCTCGCATTTGATCTCGAAGAACAGCGCGCCCGCGCGATCAAACGTGACCACGCGCGCCAGCGTTTCGAGCGCCGCAACCAGCGCTTGCTGCATGAAGAACAGCAAAAGCAGGCCGAACGTGAAGCGCGAGCCGCGCGTGCGGCACAACCGCAAGTCTCGACCGCCGATCCGGTGCAGGCTGCACTTGAGCGGGTGCGCGCACAAAAAGCCGCTAACGCCGATGCGGCGCTGAAGAAGGCCAAGGTCGATGTGGCGATGAGTCGGGCTCAGTTGCATAAATCGCTGAAAGCTTTCGGCCATCCGCCGACGTTCGAACAGCAGTCGCAACTGATCGTCCTGCAGCAACAATTCGAAGCCGCCGAGCAAGCGCTGGCGAATCTGGAAAGCAGCCAACCGGCAATTCCCGCCGTTCCCGCACCGACCAACGACGCCGAACTGAAGCGAGCCAAGATTCAGTTGGCCATGCGCCGCGCCGGGCTGAAAAAAGCCCAGGCAGCGGAGGCTGCGCCGGAGCAGATCGCAGCACTGGAGCAAGCCGTGACTGACGCCGAGCGCCAGGTGCAAGACCATGCCACCCCTTGAGGCAGCGGACGATCGCCTGCAACAGGCGATGAATACCGTGCTGCTGGCCGCTGTGCCGGGTCTGCTCGCTTTGTTCTGGCTGTATGGCTGGGGCGTGTTGATCAATCTGCTGTTGGCGGTTGCCAGTGCTTTGCTCGTCGAAGCCGGGGTCGCCCATTTGCGTCGGCAAGCGGTGCAAGCGGCACTGCGTGATGGCAGCGCGCTGGTCAGTGCAATGTTGCTGGCCGTTGCGCTGCCGGCTTATTGCCCTTGGTGGCTGACGGTCACGGCGACCGCTTCAGGCTTGTTGTTCGGCAAGCACCTGTATGGCGGCGTCGGCAGAAATCCGTTCAACCCGGCGATGCTTGGCTTTGCCCTGAGCATGGTGCTGTTTCCGCAAGCGATGACGCATTGGCCCGGTCATGGCCTCGATTTCCTCTCGGCGTTGCATCAGGTTTTCAACCCGACTCCAGCACCGGACGCCTGGGCGCAGGCCACGGCACTGGACAGTCTGCACATCAATAAAAGCCTGACCATCGATGAGCTGTTCGCCAGCAACCCGGCCTTCGGCCGCTTCGGCGGGCGCGGTGTGGAATGGGTGAATCTGGCGTTTCTGCTCGGCGGTCTGTGGCTGTTGCAGCGGCGGATCTTTTCCTGGCACGCACCGGTGGGGATGCTCGCCAGTCTGTTCCTCATCAGCCTGTTGTGCTGGAACGGATCGGGGTCCGATTCCCATGGTTCGCCGCTGTTTCATCTGCTCAGCGGCGCGACCATGCTCGGTGCATTTTTTATCGTGACAGAACCGGTGTCCGGCGCGAAAAGCGCCCTCGCCCGCCTGCTGTTCGGCATTGGCGTCGGCTTGCTCACCTATCTGATTCGCACTTGGGGTGGTTACCCGGACGGCGTCGCGTTTGCGGTATTGCTGATGAATCTGCTGGTGCCGACGCTGGAGCGCTTCGCCGCCAGCCACCAGTTGAAGGTGAACGCGTGAACCGCTCGGCGAGCGTCGTGACGGTCGTGCTGCTGGCACTCGCTGGCGTGAGCGCAACATACGTGCTGCAGCGCAGCAGTGCACCGCAGATTGCCAGCGAGCAGCGTTTGCTCGACAGCCGCAAATTGCTTGATGTGCTTCCTTCGGGGTACTACGACAATCAGCCGCTGGAACAACCGCTGACGAAGCTCGCCGAGCCTGTTTTGCGCCATAGCACGCTGTCGGGCGGCTATCGAGCGACCCGCTCCGGACAGACAGTCGCGGTGCTGTTGCGCAGTCGCAGCGAAGGTTACGCAGGAGCACTGGAACTGCTGATTGCCATTGATGCAAATGGCAAACTCCTCGGCGTGAAAACCCTTGAGCAGCGCGAAACGCCAGGATTGGGTGGTGACATCGGAGAATGGCCGAACTCCTGGCTTCAGGCCTTCATCGGCAAATCCCGTACAGAGCCGACAGATGCCGGTTGGGCGCTGAAAAAGGATCAGGGGCAGTTCGATCAAATCGCTGGCGCGACCATAACCTCCCGTGCCGCCGTCAACGCGATTCATGACGCACTGCGTTATTTCGATGAGCATCGGGCGCTGCTGCTGGGGAATGGCCAATGAGACGCACGGTGAGTTTATTGATGCTGGTGCCGCTACTGGGCGCCACACAAACGTTGAGCGCTGCACTGGGGATAACCTTGATGCTCGGCGCGGTACTTGGCGCTTTTGCCATCTGCATGTCACCGCTGCGCGACCGGCTGACGGGCACCCGTACGTTGCTCGCCAGCCTGACACTTGCTGCGACGTTGACCAGTTGCGCGGATATTGTGGCGCAACGCTGGTTTTTGCCATGGCAGCAGGCGTCTGCGCTCTATATAGGGCTGCTTGCCTTGCAGTGCGTCGCTCTTGAATACAGTGGCCTCTTTCGCGAGCCCATCGCTGCCATTTTCAAACGCTGCACCCTGTTCGCCGCGCTCATGCTGTTGATCGGCGGGCTGCGTGAAATCCTTGGCCATGGCTCCCTTGGCCGAGGGCTGTCGGCGTCTTGGCAAGGTCTGGTTGTCTTCCCCGAGGGATTGCATCTGTTTACGCTGGTCCCCGGCACTTTTGTTTTAACGGGCGTGCTTCTCGCCGCACGTCAGGCGTGGACACGCCGCCACTCTGTCATCAAGGAAACGCATCGCCCATGAATGCTGCAAAACGTCTTGAGATATTTCGCCGACTGCACGAAGACAATCCCGAGCCGAAAACCGAGCTGGCCTACTCTTCGCCATTCGAGCTGCTGATTGCGGTGATTCTTTCAGCGCAGTCCACCGATGTCGGCGTCAACAAGGCCACCGCCAAACTCTTCCCCGTCGCCAATACGCCCGCCGCTATTCACGCGCTGGGGGTCGAAGGCCTGTCCGAGTACATCAAGACCATCGGCCTGTACAACAGCAAGGCGAAGAACGTCATTGAAACCTGTCGCTTGCTGGTTGAACGCCATGGCGGGGAAGTGCCGCAAACCCGCGAAGAACTCGAAGCCCTGCCCGGCGTCGGGCGCAAGACTGCCAATGTGGTGCTAAATACCGCTTTCCGGCAATTGACCATGGCGGTCGACACGCACATCTTCCGCGTCAGCAATCGCACCGGCATCGCGCCGGGGAAAAATGTGGTGGAAGTTGAAATGAAATTGATGAAGTTTGTACCGAAAGAATTCCTGCTCGACTCACACCACTGGTTGATTCTGCACGGCCGTTATGTGTGCCTGGCACGCAAACCGCGCTGCGGCAGCTGCCGCATCGAAGATTTGTGCGAATACAAACACAAAACTTCTGACGATTGAGCCATCATCAGTTTTCCGTATCCATCGATTGAAAAAATCTTTTTTACCCGCCGCACTAATGTCGATATAAGGAGCGCCAAAGGCAGTCTTAGCCGGGAGTCGACTTCATGAGTACCGATAAAGAACAACTGGATGTGGAAGAAGATTTTATTGTCGCTGATGCCGATGACGCGGAGCCGGTGGTGGAAGTGGCTAAAACCAACCTCAGCAAGCGTCGCACAATCGACAACCTGCTTGAGGAGCGCCGATTGCAAAGACAATTGGCCGACTACGATTTTGATCTCTGATACCTGAAGGCCTCCCTGAACGGAGGCTTTTCATTTTCTGCGACAACCGAGCTTGATCGGCCCATGACGGTCTCA
>NZ_RAZO01000370.1:0-11240 GCF_004307535.1 Pseudomonas sp. Sample_9 | reverse complement strand
CGGAGGCTTTTCATTTTCTGCGACAACCGAGCTTGATCGGCCCATGACGGTCTCAGCTGTCGAATCGTTCAAACCAGGCCATTGCGCTGCGCCAACTCGATCAGATCAACCAGAGACCGCGCATTGAGTTTCAGCAACAGACGAGTCTTGTAAGTGCTCACAGTCTTGTTGCTCAAAAACATGCCGTCTGCGATCTCCTTGTTGGTCTTGCCGCGGGCCAATTGCTGCAACACCATCATCTCCCGTCCGGACAGTCGATCAACCATGTCCGCTTCACTCGCATTGCCCAGACTGGTTCGCACGGTATGCAGCGCCTGATTAGGGAAATAGCTGTAGCCGGACAGAACAGCCTTGATCGCACTGAGCAATTCGGTGAGATCCTGTTGCTTGCATACATAACCCGCTGCGCCGGACTGCATACAGCGCATCGAAAAATGTCCCGGAGCCTGGGAAGTCAGCACCAGAACTTTCACCGGCATGGCAGTGGAAGTCAGGCGAGCAATAACTTCCAGACCATCAAGTTTTGGTATGCCTATATCGAGAATGACAAGGTCCGGCAGTTGTTCACGAGCAATTTGTAGTGCATCAACGCCATTATCCGTTTCTGCAATGACTTCGTAGCCATGCCGTTCCATCAGCATACGTACCGCAAGTCGAATGACGGGATGGTCATCCACGATCAGCACTTTATTCATGGGCAAGTCCAGTTTTCGCTGTTCGAATTTTTAGAACACGCACGATATCCCAGTCACTTGCTTCAAGGCATGGCAACTTTTACACGCACTTGCATCGAGAGACATTCCCTACAAGCATCGAGGATAATTCCCACAAATCGGCCACTCTCGACCCGTCATAACCTCCTTCCTGCCTTCCTTATGGCGGCGAAATCTGGATTGCCGTGCAGGCAAATCCTACGCATCGCTGGTCCTGCGTGACGTCCCTGCTCACAATCAATTGGACATATAAGGTAACGAACCGGCACCAAGACACGTTCGACACCACATCATTGATTCTATAAAACTTGGAAATAAACACTTGCTACTTGCATGAACGTTTTTGCTGTAAATGGAAACATTGAACTTTCAACTAAACGCAGAAGATGGAACTCAACCCATGCTGAAGATAAAAAACCAGATCACCAACCCCATGACAGTCATTGCCATATTTGCGATTCTTTCGGAAACTTCCGCTGCGGTCTCGCTGCCTTTTCTGGATAACAAGGACCGGGAAATTTACGTGTGGTTTCTGATCAGCTTTCCCTTTTATTTGTTATTTCTGTTTTTTATCACGCTCAACTTCAATCACCGGTCGCTTTATTCGCCATCCGACTTTGGCAAAGACAAAAGCTTTTTGAAGACGACAGAGCATCAGGAGCGAGACGACAAACGCAACGCACTGCTTCGCGAAACAGGCGAGCATTGCGCTTTCGAGCTGACCAGTTGCATCGTGTCAGCCAAAACCGGCCCTGGCCGATTCCCGCGTCCATGCAGAATTCACAACGCGCCAGACCCTCCACCCGGCACCAGGCGAAGAACCGATCCGGTTGTGCAGAACATCAAGCTGTCACCCTCGGTAGGCGAACTGACCATCATCGACGCGCGAGGTATCGATGCATCAAGGGAATTCGATGCGATCCTCGAAGCGCTCAAAAACGCAGAGAGGAAACATGCGCGCGTTCTCGTATTCCTGTGCAATCACGCCTCGGATTCGCTGGCCCATTGCGCACTGCAACAGATCAGGCAGGCGAAGAAAGGCCCAGGCGCCACACTTTGCATCGTGTACAACCTGTGTTCGCAGACAGTGACATTGCTCGGCAGAACGAGCTGACACCGCGACCAAGCCTGTGTACAGACAGAACAAGGACCGGCCTGATGAACCCTACTGAAAATCCGAAAAAAAAGGCGGCCCTGAACAGGCCGCCTTTTTAATGTGCGTCGGTCAGAGTCGCTCAGAACAACTTGCGACCCTTGTTGGCAGCAATACGCATGCGCAGCGCGTTGAGCTTGATGAAGCCTGCCGCGTCGGCCTGGTTGTAAGCGCCGCCGTCTTCTTCGAAGGTCGCGATGTTGGCGTCGAACAGTGAGTCGTCGGACTTGCGGCCAGTAACGATGACGTTGCCTTTGTACAACTTCAGGCGCACTACGCCGTTCACGTTGACCTGCGAAGCGTCGATCATCTGTTGCAGCATCAGACGCTCAGGGCTCCACCAGTAGCCGGTGTAGATCAGGCTGGCGTACTTGGGCATCAACTCGTCTTTGAGGTGAGCGACTTCGCGGTCCAGAGTGATCGACTCGATGGCGCGGTGGGCGCGCAGCATGATGGTGCCGCCCGGGGTTTCGTAGCAGCCACGCGACTTCATGCCGACATAACGGTTTTCGACGATGTCGAGACGACCGATGCCGTGCTCGCCGCCGATCCTGTTCAGCGTCGCCAGTACGGTGGCCGGGGTCATTTCGACGCCGTCCAGCGCGACGATGTCGCCGTTGCGGTAGGTCAGTTCCAGGTACTGCGGGGTGTCGGGAGCCTTCTCCGGGGAGACGGTCCAGCGCCACATGTCTTCTTCGTGCTCGGTCCAGGTGTCTTCCAGCACGCCGCCTTCATAAGAGATGTGCAGCAGGTTGGCGTCCATCGAGTACGGAGATTTTTTCTTGCCGTGGCGTTCGATCGGGATCGCGTGCTTCTCGGCGTAGTCCATCAGCTTCTCGCGGGACAGCAGGTCCCACTCGCGCCAAGGGGCGATCACTTTCACGCCTGGCTTGAGCGCGTAGGCGCCCAGTTCGAAGCGCACCTGGTCGTTGCCCTTGCCGGTAGCACCGTGGGAAATGGCGTCGGCGCCGGTTTCGTTGGCGATTTCGATCAGGCGCTTGGCGATCAGCGGACGGGCGATGGAAGTACCCAGCAGGTACTCGCCTTCATAAACGGTGTTGGCGCGGAACATCGGGAACACGAAATCACGCACGAATTCTTCGCGCAGATCGTCGATGTAGATTTCTTTGACGCCCATGGCCTGAGCCTTGGCGCGGGCCGGCTCGACCTCTTCGCCTTGACCGAGATCAGCGGTGAAGGTCACCACTTCACAGTTATAAGTATCCTGCAGCCACTTGAGGATCACCGAAGTGTCCAGGCCGCCGGAATACGCCAGAACGACCTTGTTTACGTCCGCCATGCCATCACTCCACGGGGTTCTACGGAAAGCCGGGGAGTCTACCGCTCAAACGCGATAATTTACAGAGGCGCGACAGCTTAAGACGACAAAGCGACAGAATCTGTCGAGAGCGCGACGATGACCGGCGGGTCAGGAAGTCGCTGCGGCCGTGGCCGGCGTACTCGCTTGCGGCGCCGGCGCAGGAGCCGTGGTGGGTGCCACGCGCGACAGTTTCACGTTGACCCGACGGTTCTTCGCACGATTGGCCTTGCTGGTGTTCGGCACGATCGGATATTGCTCGCCGTGGAAACGCACGGTGATCTGCGATTCCTGAATGCCGTTGGCCTTGAAGAAATCCACCACCGCCAGCGCGCGGCGGCGCGACAATTCGCGGTTGGTCAGACGATTGCCGCTGTTGTCGGAATGACCGTCGAGGTCAATGTGGTTCACCGTCGGATCAGCCTTCATGTAGTCGAGCATCACTTGCAGCTTGGCCTTGGCAGCCGGGTCCAGCTCAACCCCTTCGCCGGGGAAGCCGATTTGCGACTGCTTGATCTGGTCGAAATTCTGCGGCAGCAATTTCGCCACACAGCCTTGATAGTCGTTGAACGCCTTGCTGAATTTCACCGGCAACAAACGCACTTCGGAGACGCGGCCATCGCCAGACGCACGGCGTACCACCGGGCTGCGACCATCCAGCAGACCGCTGATCAGACCACCGGCCTGCGACTGCGAGCTGTTGAACAAGACGTTGCCGCTGCCCAGCCGCACAGTGCCCAGATTGATGTCGCCACGCCCCGGCTGCCACGGTGCAGCGGCAGCGAGCAAGGTCGCCGAACCGCCACCGAGCATGGCGTTATAGGCATTCAGGCGAAAGATCGCCTGCTCACCGGCCTTGCGCACGAACTCGCCCGAGCCGAAATCGGTGATCGGCTGGGTCAGGCGGCATTCGAACTGGTCGCCGGCGACCGTCCACTCAATGTTCTCCAGACGGGTCTGGTAAGTCAGCGCCATCGCGGGAAGGCTGGCAAACACACTGAGCAGGGCTAAATAACGCTGGCGCACGGGAGGCTCCATTGGCTTGTGAAACACAAACACCGATTCACACAATGTTTACGGCATACCTCCGGGATATCGGACGCTCGTGGCAAAACTTGATAGCGGGTGCCTGCAAGAGTCTTTTCCGGTAGCATTCGCCTCAGTTTGACCCGCCTGGAATCCCCTCATGTCCGACCGCCTGACCCTGCTGCGTCCCGACGACTGGCACATTCATCTTCGCGATGGTGCCGTGTTGACCAATACCGTTGCCGATGTGGCCCGCACCTTCGGGCGCGCGATCATCATGCCGAACCTGGTACCGCCGGTGCGCAACGCCGCTGAAGCCGACGGCTATCGTCAGCGCATTCTGGCTGCCCGCCCGGCCGGCAGTCAGTTCGAGCCGTTGATGGTGCTGTACCTCACCGACCGCACCCAACCGGAAGAAATTCGTCAGGCCAAGGCCAGCGGTTTCGTCTACGCCGCCAAGCTGTACCCGGCCGGCGCGACCACCAACTCCGATTCCGGCGTGACCAGCATCGACAAGATCTTCCCGGCGCTGGAAGCCATGGCCGAAGTCGGCATGCCGCTGTTGATCCACGGTGAAGTCACCCGTGGCGACGTCGATGTATTTGACCGCGAAAAGATTTTCATCGACGAGCACATGCGCCGCGTGGTCGAACGCTTCCCGACGCTGAAAGTGGTGTTCGAACACATCACCACCGGCGACGCCGTGCAGTTCGTCAACGAGGCTTCGGCCAACGTCGGCGCGACCATCACCGCGCATCACCTGCTGTACAACCGCAACCACATGCTGGTCGGCGGGATTCGGCCGCACTTCTACTGCTTGCCGATTCTCAAGCGCAACACCCATCAGGAAGCCTTGCTCGACGCGGCCACCAGCGGCAGCGCCAAGTTCTTCCTCGGCACCGACTCGGCGCCCCACGCCCAGCACGCCAAGGAAGCTGCCTGCGGTTGCGCCGGTTGCTATACCGCTTACGCCGCCATCGAGATGTATGCCGAAGCGTTCGAACAGCGTAACGCGCTGGACAAGCTCGAAGCCTTCGCCAGCCTCAACGGCCCGCGTTTCTACGGCCTGCCGGCAAATACCGATCGCATCACCCTGGTCCGCGAAGAATGGACCGCCCCGACCAGTCTGCCATTTGGCGAGCTGACCGTTATCCCGCTGCGCGCCGGTGAAAAACTGCGCTGGCGCCTGCTGGAGGAACACGCGTGAGTGAAGACAATTTCGACGATGAGCTGGACGGTCAAAGTGGTGGCGGCGGTTCCCGTCACCCGATGGCAGCGCGTTTTCGCGGCTACCTGCCGGTTGTCGTCGACGTAGAAACCGGTGGCTTCAACGCAGCCACCGATGCCCTGCTGGAGATTGCCGCGACCACCATCGCCATGGATGAAAAGGGTTTCGTCTACCCGGATCACACCTACTTCTTCCGCGTCGAGCCATTCGAAGGTGCGAACGTTGAAGCGGCAGCGCTGGAGTTCACCGGGATCAAGCTCGATCACCCGCTGCGCATGGCCGTCAGCGAAGAAACCGCGCTGACCGACATCTTCCGTGGCATTCGCAAGGCGCTGAAAGCCAACGGCTGCAAGCGGGCAATTCTGGTCGGGCACAACAGCAGTTTCGACCTGGGCTTCCTCAACGCAGCAGTCGCGCGCCTGGACATGAAGCGCAACCCGTTCCACCCGTTCTCCAGTTTCGACACCGCGACCCTGGCGGGTCTGGCATACGGTCAAACCGTGCTGGCGAAAGCCTGTCAGGCGGCTGGCATCGATTTCGACGGTCGTGAAGCGCACTCGGCGCGCTACGACACCGAAAAGACCGCTGAGCTGTTCTGCGGCATCGTCAATCGCTGGAAGCAGATGGGCGGCTGGGAAGACTTCGACGACTGATCCCCTGCGAACAAATCCCGCGCATGAAAAAACCGGCCCACATGGGCCGGTTTTTTTGTACCTCGACGTTGCGCCTTACAGGGCCGCAGCGTTCTCGGTCAGGTAAGCCGCAACGCCTTCCGGCGAAGCGTTCATGCCTTTGTCGCCTTTCTTCCAGTTGGCCGGGCAGACTTCGCCGTGCTCTTCGTGGAATTGCAGCGCGTCGACCAGACGGATCAGCTCTTCCATGTTACGGCCCAGCGGCAGGTCGTTGATGATCTGCGAGCGAACCACGCCTTTGTCGTCGATCAGGAACGCGCCACGGAAAGCCACGCCGCCTTCGGATTCAACGTCGTATGCCTTGGCGATGTCGTGCTTCATGTCGGCAGCCATGGTGTATTTCACCTGGCCGATGCCGCCATTGTTGACCGGGGTGTTGCGCCAGGCGTTGTGGGTGAAGTGCGAGTCGATCGACACGGCGATCACTTCAACGTTGCGTGCCTTGAAGTCAGCCATGCGGTTGTCCAGAGCGATCAGCTCGGACGGGCAGACGAAGGTGAAGTCCAGTGGGTAGAAGAACACCAGGCCGTATTTGCCTTTGATGGCCGAGGACAGGGTGAAGCTGTCAACGATCTCGCCATTGCCGAGTACGGCCGGGACGGTGAAGTCTGGGGCTTGTTTGCCTACGAGTACGCTCATTGATATCTCCTGGTGTAGAAACTTGAAGTTCAAGGTCCGGGCCAGCCTGCCACCCTCAGGCGACAGCCCTGTGACACGAACCCTCTTCGCAAGGGACGACCATCATACACTGCGTATTTGGCCTGTCCGTAACGGATTTTCCCTGTTCGGTTATCCACTGCGTATTCATGGGGTCAGACGCGCATTTGGAAAATACCGTTCGTCAGTCGCCGGCAAACAGGCTGCGAAGCGTTCCGAAAGCACTTTGACAATCATTCTCGTTAACATTAAGATCCATCGCAATTGAGTCACAACCAGCGACGGTTCTTACTTATGTATGTTTGCCTCTGCACTGGCGTCACCGACGGACAGATCCGCGAAGCGATCTATGAAGGTTGCTGCAGCTACAAAGAAGTTCGCCAGGCCACCGGCGTCGCCAGCCAGTGTGGCAAATGCGCCTGCCTTGCCAAGGAAGTGGTGCGCGAAACCCTGACCAAGCTGCAAACCGCCCAGGCCGCGATCCCTTACCCGGTAGAATTTACTGCTGCGTAAATGCCCCATTTCAAAGAACCGGACTAGATGTCCGGTTTTTTTATGCCTGAAAATCAATTGCTTAGCGTCCAGACGCGGAACACAAACATTCTTATTCCGATTAATTTTCATTTATTATTCAATAACTTAGGTTTGACACTTATAACTGCCAAGCTCAAACTCCGCCTTATATACGGTTAATACAGGGCAGGACTCCGATCATGAAAGGCGACATTACAGTCATCCAGCATCTCAACAAGATCCTCGCCAATGAGCTGGTCGCGATCAATCAGTACTTCCTGCATGCACGCATGTATGAAGATTGGGGTCTGAACAAGCTCGGCAAGCACGAATACCACGAATCCATCGACGAGATGAAACACGCGGACAAGCTGATCAAGCGCATCCTGTTCCTTGAAGGCCTGCCGAATGTGCAGGACTTGGGCAAGCTGCACATCGGCGAACACACCCGCGAAATGCTCGAATGCGACCTGCGCATCGAAAAGACCGGCCACGCCGACCTGAAAGCCGCCATCGCCCATTGCGAAACCGTTGGCGACTTCGGCAGCCGTGAACTGCTCGAAGACATTCTCGAGTCGGAAGAAGAACACATCGACTGGCTGGAAACCCAGCTCGGCCTGATCGACAAGATCGGTCTGGAGAACTATCTGCAGTCGCAGATGGGCGAAGAGTAGGAGCTGTCGGGTGAAACGAGGCTGCGATCTTTATCGATTTCAGCTTTAACTTCGCAAGACCTATGTAAACGCCAACAAAAAAGCCCCGCCCTCTTTCGAGGTGCGGGGCTTTTTGTTGGCCGAAGATCAAAAGATCGCAGCCTCGTTTCACTCGACAGCTCCTACAGGAGACGCGTCGTCGAGCGAAACTCCATGAACGCAGAATCAGGCTTCGGACTTGTTCGCCGCCGCCGCTTCGACAGCCGACTTGATGGTGCTTTGCAGCGAACCGTCTGCAGCCATCTCGGTCATGATGTCGCTGCCGCCGATCAGCTCACCGCCGACCCACAGTTGCGGGAAAGTCGGCCAGTTGGCGTACTTTGGCAGGTTGGCGCGGATTTCCGGGTTCTGCAGGATGTCCACGTACGCGAACTTTTCACCACAGGCCATCACGGCTTGTGCAGCCTTTGCGGAGAAGCCGCACTGCGGGGCATTCGGCGAGCCTTTCATGTAAAGCAGAATGGTGTTGTTGGCAATCTGCTCTTTAATCGTTTCGATGATATCCATGGAGCACCTCGGCTGAACTTTCCGACTCAGAGGTCGGCACGGTGGCGCATTGTAACGGAATCCCGAGCGCCATGCTCGGTCTCCCCGACAGACCCGCTCAAGCCGCCGCCACCTTCACCGGCACACCGTTCAACGCCGCGTTACCCGACAGTTCGTCGAGCTGGCACTCGTCGGTCAGGTCGTTGGCGCTCGATCCCGGCTGGCCGCTGGCGATCGCCATCTGCACGCCCGGGCGCGCATGGCCCCAGCCGTGCGGCAGGCTGACCACGCCTTTCATCATGTCGAGACTGGCGAGCACTTCCACCTCGATCTGCCCGACCCGCGAACTCACCCGAACCCGCTGCCCATCGGCCAGACCACGGCTGGCCAGGTCATCCGGATGCATCAGCAACTGATGCCGCGGCTTGCCCTTCACCAGCCGATGAAAATTGTGCATCCACGAATTATTGCTGCGTACATGGCGGCGGCCGATCATCAACAATTCATCGGCTGCCGGCGCCTGCAACGCGGCAAAGCGTGCGAGGTCGGCGAGAATTTCCGGCGGTGCGGCCTGGATACGCTGATTCGGCGTTTTCAGACGTGACGCCAGATTCGGCTTCAGCGCCCCCAGATCAATGCCGTGCGGATGATCGAACAGCGTCGCCAGCGACAGCTTGTGCTCGGATGCATCGCCATAGCGGCCCATGCGCAGGCCCATGTCGATCATCTTAGCCGGCGGCATCGTCGGTTTCAGCTCCTTGCCGGTTTTCTCGGCGAAGGCTTTGGCCAAGCCGACGAAGATCTCCCAGTCGTGCAGCGCACCCTCGGGCTTGGCGAGAATCGCGCGATTGAAGCGGGTGACGTTACGCACCGCAAACAGGTTGAAAGTGGTGTCGTAGTGATCGTTTTCCAGCGCCGAGGTCGACGGCAGGATCAGATCGGCATAGCGCGTGGTTTCGTTGATATACAGGTCGATGCTGAGCATGAAGTCGAGGCCGTCCAGCGCCTGCTCCAATTGCCGGCCGTTGGGCGTCGACAGCACCGGGTTGCCGGCGACGGTGATCAGCGCGCGGATCTGCCCCTCGCCTTCCGTGAGCATCTCTTCGGCCAGTGCCGAGACCGGCAACTCGCCGCCGTATTCCGGCCGACCGGAAACGCGGCTCTGCCATTTGTTGAAATGCCCGCCCGAGGTCGACGCCACCAGATCCACAGCGGGTTCGGTGCACAGTGCACCGCCAACGCGATCGAGATTGCCGGTGACCAGATTGATCAACTGCACCACCCAATGACAGAGGGTGCCGAAGGCCTGAGTCGAAACGCCCATGCGTCCATAGCAGACCGCACTCGGCGCAGCAGCGAAGTCGCGCGCCAGTTGGCGAATCTGTTCGGCAGGCACTGCGCAGAGCGGGCTCATCGCTTCGGCACTAAACGCAGCCACGGCGTTGCGCACCTCGTCGAGGCCATCGACCGGCAAATGGCTGTCGCGGGTCAGGCCTTCGCTGAACAGCGTATTGAGCATGCCGAACAGCAACGCCGCATCGCCACCGGGGCGGACGAAAACGTGTTGATCGGCCATCGCTGCGGTTTCGCTGCGGCGCGGATCGACCACCACCACTTTGCCGCCGCGCCCCTGAATCGCCTTCAGGCGCTTCTCGACGTCCGGCACGGTCATGATGCTGCCGTTCGACGCCAACGGATTGCCGCCGAGGATCAGCATGAAATCGGTGTGATCGATGTCCGGAATCGGCAACAGCAGACCGTGGCCGTACATCAGATAGCTGCTGAGGTGGTGCGGCAGTTGATCGACCGACGTTGCCGAGTAGCGATTGCGGGTTTTCAGCAACCCCAGGAAGTAATTGCTGTGGGTCATCAGGCCGTAGTTGTGCACGCTCGGATTGCCCTGATACACCGCAACGGCGTTCTGCCCGTGACGTTCCTGAATCGCCGCCAGTTTCTCGGCCACCAGCGCAAACGCCTCGTCCCATTCGATCGGCAGCCATTCGCTGCCGACGCGGCGCATCGGCTGACGCAGGCGATCCGGATCATTCTGAATATCTTGCAGGGCCACGGCTTTCGGGCAGATATGGCCGCGACTGAAGGTGTCGAGGGCATCACCCTTGATCGAGGTGATCGCGACGTTGCCATCGGTTTCCGTGGTTTCGATGGTCAGGCCGCAAATGGCTTCGCACAGGTGGCATGCACGGTGGTGAAGAGTCTTGGTCATGGCCAGTCTCTGTCTTGTTCGGGAGCAGGCAATCACGCCCGCGGGAACAAAACTATGGCCCGTGCGCAGAGGCGGCGCCAGCGACGTTCGTCTTGTGAATCGACGGTTATCAGGACAGCCGATAAATCGCCGCGATCAGTTCGGCGGCAACTGCGGCGGTGCCGCCAGCTGGATTTCCTGGATGGTTTCTATCTGCTCATGGGCGACGTGGACGCCGGTGAGCTCGCCGATCAACCGCCAGTGCTCATCAAGCCCGGCGCTGATGGTGGCCATGCGATCGATCATGTGTCGACCGGCGGATTTGACCACTTCATCGTCACTGCGCAGCAACTCGAAAGACATCGAGGTGACGGACGCGGTGAGATGGGTCAGGGAGCGAGCCGTGTGGCCCAGCAGTTCCATTAACAGTTGTTCTTTCGATTCCATGCGGAGGCTTCCTGCGTCGCTCGAAACTTATTTATAACCCAGCACTTTGCTTTAGCAAATGTTTCAGTCTGAACATCCGACCAAGCGAATC
>NZ_RAZO01000451.1:0-2180 GCF_004307535.1 Pseudomonas sp. Sample_9 | reverse complement strand
TGAAGGGCGAACTGCCGATCAGGCTCAGCGCACCCATGCAGACCACGGCAGCAGCGGCCGCAATCAATTTGTTACGCGTGTTGCACAGCGAGACCAGCACGTAGAGCATCATCGCCGTCAGCGCGTAATCGAGCTGATATTTGATCAAGTGCGCCGCGTACTGCGCGCAGACCGCACCGAGCAAACCGCCGAGCACCCACGAGGTGTGGCAGAACAGATTGAAACCGATCAGGTAACGCACGTTGACCGGTGCGCCCGTGCCGAGCTTGACGCTATGAAAGGCGAAGGATTCATCCGTCAGGCCACCGGCGTAAGCCCAACGCTCCATGCGGCTCAAGCCCAATGCACGCAGGGCTTTGGCCATGTACACCGACATCAGCATGTGCCGCGCATTGATCAGGAAAGTGGTCAGCACAATGGTGGTCAGCGATGCGCCGCTGGAGATCAGCGCCAGCGCGGCGAATTGCGAAGCGCCGGCATAGACAAACAAGCACATCGCCACCGGCAGCCACATCGGCAGGCCGGCGTTGACCGCCATCAGCCCGAAGACAAACGACACGGTGAAGTACCCGGCGACCACCGGGCTGGCTTCGGCAAACGTGCGCGACGGCTGATGAGTCGCCATCAGCGGCGCGCTGCCGGACCTTTCATTCATAGATCCCTCTCAAATGTTCGTTCGCCGTGAGGCTCGCAAAAACCCTGGGCGGTCCAGAATCGCTTGCCCGCGAGGTTAGCATCGTCGACAAACAGAAACATCCGCAACACCCCGACCCGTTTCATGTCGGACGACGCTGCTTCGACCAAACGCTGGCCAACGCCCTGACTGCGGTAACGCGGGCTTACGGCCAGATGGTTGATCGTGCCGCGACTGCCGAGCATGCCGCCGAGCACCGCGCCGACGATCTCGCCATCCACATCGAAAGCCAGATACGCCGTGGTGGTTTTCTGGATCAACACGCCGCGCAGGCACTTGGCGTCCTGCCATTCGCAGAACGACACTTCGTCGAACTGGCGGAAGAAGCGCTCCATGCGTTGCGCATCCTTGGCGGTGGCGCGGCGCAGTACCACCGGCGTCGAGCATTCGACGCCGTCGATTGGGGTGATCTGATTAGCGAACAATGTCGAAAGCGGTCCCGGGCCGCGAGAAGGAAATCGCCAGAATCTGCCGGTACGCCATGGCATGGGTGTGGGTATTGCGCGCCGGGGTCACGTAGTGGCGCATGTCGCGATCGAGGAAGTAGGTGGTGTCGAGAATTTCCTCGTAGGTGGTCGCCGCCAGTTGTTGCTTGTGGGTGTCGTACAAACGGCTCTCCGCACCCTCGACGTTATTGCGCCCCCAGAAGTGCACGCCGCTGAACGGATAGCCATCGCAGTGAATACCTTCAGGGGTGATTTCCAACTGTTTACCGGGTTTGATTTCGATGCGGATCTGATGGATCTGGCACTGCCAGATTTCATCGTGCAACTCTTCCGGCAGCACACTTTTGTACACTTCGAAATCAGTGTCGATCAGGCTGCGCATCACCGGTGAAGAGATCACTTCCTCGGAAAAGTCTTGAAAGTGCCGCACCACGCCACCGACGTAAGCGTTGTTCTCTTTCGATTGCACATAGGGGCGATGCTCCAGTTGCTTGAGCTCGCGGGTTTTCGGGTTGTATTCAAAGTCGCTGTAACGACGGTAACGCATGCCGGCTTCGGCCTGACCGTAGTAGCTGTCAGGCTCCATGTTTTCCCAACTTTTGGTCAGTCTGACGAAGTCGGCAAAATGACCGTAGAGATTGAAGTCACCACCCTGGACGTTGACAAACTTGTCGCGCCGTAGCGATTCGCCCACTTCTCTGTTCAAAACGATCATTACCAAATTCTCCGCTGCGTTGAACGCCCTAATCTATTGGGTGGAGAATTTGCGTCCATGAGAAAGAATTTCAGGCATTTGAAGCACTGCTTGAAACGGAATCTGCAGCGCTTGAAAAACGACTTTTACATGACAAGAACACCGGTTATTTGCGGTTTTCGCTGAAAAACCGGCGAAAAAAAACCCCGAACGAATCGGGGTTTTCTCATTTTTCTTACAGCGGATCGATCATCAGAAGATGTTGATCGGATAGTCCACGAATACACGCAGCTCGTTACCGCTGACGTTGTACTCGCTGGATTTCTGCGACACGCGCAGGATCGAA
>NZ_RAZO01000507.1:0-2180 GCF_004307535.1 Pseudomonas sp. Sample_9 | reverse complement strand
TGAAGGGCGAACTGCCGATCAGGCTCAGCGCACCCATGCAGACCACGGCAGCAGCTGCGGCAATCAGTTTGTTGCGCGTGTTGCACAGCGAGACCAGCACGTAAAGCATCATCGCCGTCAGCGCATAATCGAGCTGATATTTGATCAAGTGCGCCGCGTACTGCGCGCAGACCGCGCCAAGCAAACCGCCGAGCACCCACGAGGTGTGGCAAAACAGGTTGAAGCCGATCAGGTAGCGCACGTTGACCGGCGCGCCCGTGCCGAGCTTGACGCTATGAAAGGCGAAGGACTCATCGGTCAGGCCACCGGCGTAAGCCCAACGCTCCATGCGGCTCAAGCCCAGGGCGCGCAGGGCCTTGGCCATGTACACCGACATCAGCATGTGCCGCGCATTGATCAGGAAAGTAGTCAGCACAATGGTGGTCAGCGACGCGCCGCTGGAGATCAGCGCCAGCGCGGCGAACTGCGAGGCGCCGGCATAGACGAACAAGCACATCGCCACCGGCAGCCACATCGGCAGGCCGGCGTTGACCGCCATCAGCCCGAAGACAAACGACACGGTGAAGTACCCGGCGACCACCGGGCTGGCTTCGGCAAACGTGCGCGACGGCTGATGAGTCGCCATCAGCGGCGCGCTGCCGGACCTTTCATTCATAGATCCCTCTCAAATGTTCGTTCGCCGTGAGGCTCGCAAAAACCCTGGGCGGTCCAGAATCGCTTGCCCGCGAGGTTAGCATCGTCGACAAACAGAAACATCCGCAACACCCCGACCCGTTTCATGTCGGACGACGCTGCTTCGACCAAACGCTGGCCAACGCCCTGACTGCGGTAACGCGGGCTTACGGCCAGATGGTTGATCGTGCCGCGACTGCCGAGCATGCCGCCGAGCACCGCGCCGACGATCTCGCCATCCACATCGAAAGCCAGATACGCCGTGGTGGTTTTCTGGATCAACACGCCGCGCAGGCACTTGGCGTCCTGCCATTCGCAGAACGACACTTCGTCGAACTGGCGGAAGAAGCGCTCCATGCGTTGCGCATCCTTGGCGGTGGCGCGGCGCAGTACCACCGGCGTCGAGCATTCGACGCCGTCGATTGGGGTGATCTGATTAGCGAACAATGTCGAAAGCGGTCCCGGGCCGCGAGAAGGAAATCGCCAGAATCTGCCGGTACGCCATGGCATGGGTGTGGGTATTGCGCGCCGGGGTCACGTAGTGGCGCATGTCGCGATCGAGGAAGTAGGTGGTGTCGAGAATTTCCTCGTAGGTGGTCGCCGCCAGTTGTTGCTTGTGGGTGTCGTACAAACGGCTCTCCGCACCCTCGACGTTATTGCGCCCCCAGAAGTGCACGCCGCTGAACGGATAGCCATCGCAGTGAATACCTTCAGGGGTGATTTCCAACTGTTTACCGGGTTTGATTTCGATGCGGATCTGATGGATCTGGCACTGCCAGATTTCATCGTGCAACTCTTCCGGCAGCACACTTTTGTACACTTCGAAATCAGTGTCGATCAGGCTGCGCATCACCGGTGAAGAGATCACTTCCTCGGAAAAGTCTTGAAAGTGCCGCACCACGCCACCGACGTAAGCGTTGTTCTCTTTCGATTGCACATAGGGGCGATGCTCCAGTTGCTTGAGCTCGCGGGTTTTCGGGTTGTATTCAAAGTCGCTGTAACGACGGTAACGCATGCCGGCTTCGGCCTGACCGTAGTAGCTGTCAGGCTCCATGTTTTCCCAACTTTTGGTCAGTCTGACGAAGTCGGCAAAATGACCGTAGAGATTGAAGTCACCACCCTGGACGTTGACAAACTTGTCGCGCCGTAGCGATTCGCCCACTTCTCTGTTCAAAACGATCATTACCAAATTCTCCGCTGCGTTGAACGCCCTAATCTATGGGGTGGAGAATTTGCGTCCATGAGAAAGAATTTCAGGCATTTGAAGCTCTGCTTGAAACGGAATCTGCAGCCCTTGAAAAACGACTTTTACATGACAAGAACACCGGTTATTTCCGGTTTTCACTGAAAAACCGTCGAAAAAAAACCCCGACCGAATCGGGGTTTTCTCATTTCTCTTACAGCGGATCGATCATCAGAAGATGTTGATCGGGTAGTCCACGAATACGCGCAACTCGTTACCGCTGACGTTGTACTCGCTGGATTTCTGCGACACGCGCAGGATCGAA
>NZ_RAZO01000019.1:0-2199 GCF_004307535.1 Pseudomonas sp. Sample_9 | reverse complement strand
GGGTGATCGTCGGCTATGATGATCCGGCACGTCATGATGCGACCCTCCCTGGGTCAGGCGTGATTCAAGGCCTGCACCTTAGCACTGGACGCGAAGGTTGCCTGTAGGCTGCTTCCGAAACTGCAATCGCTGCACAAGGACGTTTCCCATGAAGTTCGAGAAAAACACCGAACTCGACCAGGCCAATCTGCGCATCATCATCGCCGCCATCGCGGTGGTTTACATGGTCGTACTGGTCTTTTTGCCGGGCCATCGCTTCGAGACCTACCTGCCGGTCATTACCTACATCAGCCTGTTTCTGCTGGCCTCCATCATGTTCCGCCAGGCCATTGCGCGTTGGCCGGGGCATTACCCGGCGCGGCGGATTTTTGCCATGGTCCACGATTACACCGGTACCTGTTTCGGGCTGGTGATCGGTGGCGAAGCGGCGTTGCCACTGTACGCGGTGATGGTCTGGGTCAATCTCGGCAACGGCATGCGCTACGGCTCGCGCTATCTGGCGATCGCCACCGGCCTGGCGCTTACGGCGCTGCTGGTGGTCTATCGCCTGACGCCCTATTGGCAGGCGCAGCCGTTCATGGTGTTGATGCTGCTGATCACCAGCACGGTGATCCCGTTTTATGCGCACTTGCTGCTTGAGCGCACGCGCAAGGCGTCGGAAGAAGCGCTGGCGGCTAATCTGGAAAAGTCGCGGTTTCTGGCGCAGGCCAGTCATGACTTGCGTCAGCCGATTCATTCCATCGGACTGTTTACCGCGTGTCTGCGGGAGTCGCGCCTGGGCGACGACGAGCGGCGGCTGGTCGATAACATCGACCGCTCACTGCTCAACGTCTCGCAATTGTTCCGCTCGATTCTCGACCTCTACACCCTCGATAACGGTCGGATCGAAGCGAAAATGCAAACGCTGAATCTTGGTGAATGGCTTGCGGATCTGATACGCCAACACCAGGAAGCGGCCCGTTGGGCGGGCGTCGAACTGCGGCTGCGACCTTGCAACTACTGGGTCAGAACCGATCCGGCACTGCTGGCGACCATGGTGCAGAACGTGCTCTCCAACTGCTTCAAATACGGCGCGCAACGACCCGTGCTGATCGGCGTGCGTAAACGTGGGGCAGGGCTGGCCATCGTCATCCATGACCGTGGCAACGGCATTGCCGAAGAGCATTTGCACAAGGTTTTCGAGGAGTTTTATCGCGTGCGGCAAGTGCGCGACAAAGACGTCGAAGGCGTGGGGCTGGGCCTGTCGATCATCAAGCGTCTTGGTGAACTGATCGATGTGCACGTTGCTCTGCGTTCACAGTTGGGGCGCGGCACAGCTGTGACGCTTGCGGGGTTGCCGATCGTGGCGGCGCCGCAGTCACCGGTGGTTCGCAGTGAAGCGCGGCAGGTGGGTTTGTTGACCGGGCTGAAGGTGTGTCTGGTCGAGGATGACCGCAACGTGCTGCTGGCGACTTCGGCGTTGCTTGAACGCTGGGGCTGCGTGGTGCAGGGCGAGTGGTCGGCTGAAGATCTGGTCACCGACTGTGACATCATCGTCGCCGACTATGACCTGGGCACTCACGCCACTGGCATCGAATGCATTGATGAAGTGCGCAGGCAGCGCGGCTGGGCCGTGCCGGCGATGATCATCACCGGGCACGACGTCGAGAAGATTCAGGCAGCCTTGCACGACCGCCAGATTGCGATTCTGTCGAAACCTGTGCGCCCGGCCGAGTTACGCGCGACGTTGCGCGCCCTGCGTGATCGACAAGGCGCAGCGGTTGAACAGATGCTGTAAAGGCCAATGTAAACGGGCGGCTCAGGAGCTCGCCCGTTATTTCGCGGCGATTATTGTGGGCTGTTGAACTGGTCGGAATAGCTGCCGGTCATCAGCGCCGATGCCACGCGATCAGAACCGACTCCGACCCGGGAGTAGGCCACTCGGTTGACGCCGGTGCGGTCGGCCCCATCCGCTGCCAATGCTCCGGCACCGACACGATCAGCGCCATCGGCAGCCACCGCGCCGGCGCCGACACGATCAGCACCATCGGCAGCGACTGCACCTGCGCCGACACGATCAGCGCCATCGGCAGCCACTGCGCCGGCACCGACGCGATCAGCGCCATCGGCAGCCACCGCGCCCGCGCCGACGCGATCAGCGCCATCGGCAGCCACCGCGCCGGCACCGACACGATCAGCACCATCGGCAGCCACCGCGCC
>NZ_RAZO01000336.1:68275-72133 GCF_004307535.1 Pseudomonas sp. Sample_9 | reverse complement strand
GTTACCTACGACGCGCAAACCGCGCCGCTGCCTTCGCGAGCAGGCTCGCTCCCACAGGGAAACGCATTCCAAGGTGGGAGCGAGCCTGCTCGCGAATGGCATCACCTCGGTTCCAGGCGAACCGAGGTTGTGCATCAACTCAGACTTTGAAGCGGCCCACCAGCATCTGCAGATGCGTGCCCAGTCGCGCCAGTTCAACACTCGACGCTGCGGTCTCTTCACTCGCCGCCGAGGTCTGATCGGACACATCGCGCACATTCAACACGCTGCGGTTGATCTCTTCGGCCACGGCGCTCTGCTGCTCGGCGGCTGCGGCGATCTGCTGGTTCATCGCCTGGATCGCCGACACGGTGCGGGTAATGCTTTCCAGCGAACCTCCCGCACGCCGGGTCAGTTCGACGCTGCTGTCGGTCAGGCTGCGGCTGTTGTCCATGATCGTCGCCACTTGCTGGGTGCCGTTTTGCAGGCCGACGATCAGCTCTTCGATCTCTTCGGTGGACTTCTGCGTGCGTTGGGCGAGGCTGCGCACTTCATCGGCAACCACGGCGAAACCACGTCCGGCTTCCCCGGCACGCGCGGCTTCGATGGCCGCGTTGAGGGCCAGCAGGTTGGTTTGCTGGGCGACCGACTTGATGACGTCGAGGACGCTGCCGATCTTGTCGCTTTCGCGCTTGAGCTCGCCCATGGCTTCTGTGGAATGGCCGACCTCAAGCGCCAGACGCTCGATCTGCGCGATCGCTTCGCCGACGACCTTGTCGCCTTCACGGGCCTGTTGGTCAGCGGCGACAGCGGCTTCAGAAGCCTCTTCAGCGTTGCGCGCGACTTCCTGCACGGTGGCGGCCATTTCGTTCATGGCGGTGGCGACCTGATCGGTCTCGACCTTCTGATTGTTGACCCCGGCGCTGGTCTGCTCGGTCACCGCCGAGAGTTCTTCGGCGGCGCTGGCGATCTGCGTGACGCCGTCGCTGATACCGCCGATCAACTCGCGCAGGCCTTGGGTCATGCTTTGCATCGAGCGCTGCAATTGACCGAGTTCGTCGCGACGCAGGGACACCAGGTTGTGGGTCAGGTCGCCGGCGGCTACGCGCTCGGCGACTTTCAGCGTTTGAGTCAATGGAATGATGATCTGCCGAGTGATCGCCCAAGCAGCAATAAGACCGAAAGCCAGTGCCAGCACGGTGGCGAGCAGCAGCATGTTCTTGGCATGGGCGGCGTCGGTGTCGCGCACCACGGTTTGCGATTCGGTGAGCTTCTTGCTGGCCGACATGAGGATGTCGCCCTGAGCCGACATGTTCGCCAGTGCGGCGGTGTTCTTGACCTGCGAATCACGGAATTGGGCGACGGCGGCGCGGTAGGCCTTGAGCGAGTCGGTGGCTTGCTGCAGGTTGGCGATGTGCTGCTCTGGCACGCGGGTCGGCAGGCTTTCGAGGTTTTTCAGGGCGTTGTCGATGGCAGTCAGCGCCGGTTGCTCCGCGTCGGCCTTGCCGCTGTAGGTGTAGCCGCGCACTTGATAGCGCGCTTGCTGGAGTAATTTGCTCATTTCGATCACTGCGTTGTATTGCGCGACGCTGTCGCCTTGCAGCAGCGCACTTTCAACTTCGCCAACCTTGGCTACCGCGTTGTCAGCGTTGGCGCCAAGCTTGCTGCGCGCGTCTTCACGCTGCACCGTGGCCTGGGTCATTTCGCCAAAGGCGCGTTTGTATTCGGCAACCGCAGCAAGTTGTTGATCGACCATCGCCACATCTGACGGCTGCTCGATCATGCCGCGTGCCGATTGCAGACCGCTTTCGAGTTTGCTGAGCAATTCATTGACCGCGCCCGGGCCTTGTTCGCCACGACGCATGTCG
Source organism: Pseudomonas sp. Sample_9 (assembly GCF_004307535.1). NCBI lineage: Bacteria > Pseudomonadati > Pseudomonadota > Gammaproteobacteria > Pseudomonadales > Pseudomonadaceae > Pseudomonas > Pseudomonas sp. Sample_9. The sequence goes on along the minus strand of NZ_RAZO01000336.1, from coordinate 70,286 downwards.
TAGTCCATGCGCGCCAGGCGCAGGTCCTTGGTCAGCTCGTTGAGGCTGGAAATGAAGCCGAGCTTGTCGCCACGGCTGATGATGCCGCTCATGCCGGTCCAGCCGGTGAAAGTGATCAACAGCGTGAGCAACAGCACCAGGCCGAAACCGATGCCCAGCTTGCGTTTGACGCTGACGTTTCCAAGACTCTCGGCTAACCAACGGTACATGCGACCACTCCCTTCGGACCACTAAATTGGACTTATAGGGGTTGTATCGGCTGGGTGATGGCAATCTGTAACGCCACTTGTCTGCGCCCCATAGGAGCTTGTAGGAGCCTGTAGGAGCTGACGAGTGCAACGAGGCTGCGATCTTTTGATTTTGCTTCTAAAAAAACAAGGTCAAAAGATCGCAGCCTCGTTGCACTCGACAGCTCCTACAAGGATCGCTGTCGCGCTAGAACAGGCGCGCAAGCAGGGCGGTGACGGCGGTTTCGACGCGCAGGATGCGCTCGCCCAGTTGCACCGGTTGCAGGCCGGATTTGGCCAGCAGATCGATTTCGTAGGGAATCCAGCCACCCTCGGGGCCGATGGCCAGGGTCACCGGTTCGCTCAGGGCGCGCGGGCAGGGCGGGAAGTTGCCGGGGTGGCCTACCAGGCCGAGGGTGCCCTCGGCGATCGCCGGCAAGCGATCTTCAACAAAAGGCTTGAAGCGCTTTTCGATGACGATCTCCGGCAACACCGTATCGCGTGCCTGTTCAAGACCGAGGATCAACTGCTCACGAATCGCTTCCGGCTCCAGAAACGGCGTCTGCCAGAAGCTTTTTTCGACGCGATAGCTGTTGACCAGAATCACCTTGGCCACGCCCATGGTCGCGACGGTCTGGAACACGCGGCGGAGCATTTTCGGCCGGGGCAGGGCCAGCACCAGGGTCAGCGGCAGTTTGGCCGGCGGCGGCTGATCGAGGTTGACGCGCAGCTCCGCTTCGCCGGCTTCCAGACGCAGCAACTCGGCCGAACCCATCAACTCGTTGATGCGCCCCACACGCAGGCTGTCGCCGACTTCCGAACGATGCACTTCCTGCATGTGCGTAAGGCGCCGGTCGCGCAGGATCACGCGGTCGGCCGCAATGAAGTCGGCCTCTTCGAGCAGCAGCAGGTTCATGCCTGGGTCGCTGGCGGCTGGTCGTTGTGGTCGTCGGCCGGCGTTTCGTCCGGGCGTTCGCGCTTGCTGACCAGCGCGCCGAAGAGAATGCCGATCTCGAACAGCATCCACATCGGCACAGCCAGCAGGGTCTGCGAGAAGATGTCCGGCGGGGTGAGGATCATGCCGACCACGAAGCAGCCGATGATCACGTACGGGCGAATCTTCTTCAGGTATTTGACGTCGACCACGCCGATCCACACCAGCAACACCACCGCCACCGGAATCTCGAACGCCACGCCGAAGGCGAAGAACAGCGTCATGACGAAATCGAGGTAGCTGGCGATGTCGGTCATCATTTCCACGCCCGCCGGGGTGGCAGCGGCGAAGAACTTGAAGATCAGCGGAAAAACGAAGTAATAGGCGAACGCCATGCCGATGTAGAACAGCAGAATGCTGGAGATCAGCAGCGGCACCGCGACGCGTTTTTCATGCTTGTACAGGCCTGGCGCGATAAAGCCCCAGATCTGATGCAGGATCACCGGAATCGCGAGGAACAGCGAAACCATCATCGTCAGCTTCAGCGGCGTCAGGAACGGCGACGACACGTCTGTGGCGATCATCGTCGCGCCGACCGGCAGGTACTGGCGCAGCGGCGTCGAGACGAAGGTGTAGATCTGCTGGGTAAACGCAAACAGCCCGGCAAAGATAATGAAGATCGCCGCCACGCAACGCAGCAGGCGGGTGCGCAACTCGGTGAGGTGCGAAACCAGCGGCATGTGCTGGTCGTTTTCGGGGAGATCGCTCATGGGGCTCGCGGCGGCAGTGTAGGGTCTTGAGGCGCTGGTGTAGTCGGCGCGGCGGAGGGCGCTACGTGTTCAACCGATGT
>NZ_RAZO01000336.1:0-68175 GCF_004307535.1 Pseudomonas sp. Sample_9 | reverse complement strand
CTTGAGGCGCTGGTGTAGTCGGCGCGGCGGAGGGCGCTACGTGTTCAACCGATGTGTCTGTGGTAACCGGCGCCGGTCCTGGCGGTGTTACAACAGGTGCAGGTGCAGGTGCAGGTGCAGTGGGAGCGGCAGCGCTGTGAATCGTCTGCTCGCCCACAGGCTCGACCGGCGTCGGCTCCTGCTGGTTCGGATTGAAAATCTTCCGCGCCTCTTGCTCCAGCGACAGAATATGTTCGTTGTGCAGTTGCCGACGGATCTCGTCGGCACCGATTTCACGTTCAACTTCCTGTTTGATCGCGTTGAAGCTGCGCTTCAGGCGGCCGACCCACAGACCGGCGGTGCGCGCAGCGCCCGGCAGACGCTCGGGGCCGAGCACCAGCAGGGCGACGAGGCCGACGAGCAGCAGTTCAGAGAAGCTGATACCAAACATTAGTCAGTGCTCACACGTCTTTACGGATCGGCTCTTCGACTTTCTGCGCCTGCACGTCGATGGTGTGCGGCGGGTTGGCCTGAGCAGTGGTTTGCGGCTGCACCGGTGGCACAGGCTGGGCCGGCGGGGTCACGTTTGGTTCGGCCGGTTTTTCATCGTCGTTCATGGCTTTGCGAAAGCCCTTGATCGACTCGCCAACGTCGGTGCCGAGGTTTTTCAGTTTCTTGGTACCGAATACCAGCACCACGACAATCAGAATGACGACCCAGTGTTTCCAGTCAAAAATGCCCATGTGGCGATTCCTCTCTAAAAGTTGTTCAGGCGGACGGACGCGAGGCTTTCTCGGCGTGTCCGGACAGGCCGAAGCGACGGTCCAGTTCATCCAGCACGGCCTGCGGATGCTGCCCCAGTTGGGCGAGCATGACCATGCTGTGGAACCACAGGTCGGCGGTCTCGTAGATCACATCACTGCAATCGCCGCTGATGGCGGCATCCTTGGCGGCAATAATGGTTTCGACCGACTCTTCGCCGACTTTCTCCAGAATCTTGTTCAGCCCCTTGTGATACAGGCTGGCGACGTACGAACTGTCGGCGGCTGCGCCTTTGCGCTCTTCGAGCACTTCGGCCAGACGGGTGAGTGTGTCACTCATGTGTGTGTCCTGCGGTATAGATAGCGTGCGGGTCTTTCAGAACCGGGTCGACCGTTTTCCAGTCGCCGTTTTCGAAGACCCGGTAAAAGCAGCTTTGACGGCCGGTGTGGCAGGCGATGTCGCCGATCTGTTCAACCATCAGGATGATCACGTCGGCGTCACAGTCCAGGCGCATCTCATGCAGGGTCTGCACATGGCCGGACTCTTCGCCCTTGCGCCACAGCTTGCCACGGGAACGTGACCAGTAGATTGCACGATTTTCCGCAGCGGTCAGTTCGAGCGCTTCGCGGTTCATCCAAGCCATCATCAATACGCGCCCGGTCTTGTGATCCTGGGCAATCGCCGGCACCAGGCCGTCAGCGTCCCACTTGATCTCGTCCAGCCAGTTTTTCATCTTCAATTCCTGAAAAGCAGCTTCGAGTTTCAAGCTTCAAGCTGCAAGTAAAAGCAGGTTGCGGTGTTCCGGTGTCGTCAAGCTTGCAGCTGGCAGCTTATAACTTGCAGCTGATTCGTGCTATCGGCGAACGACCAGATACAAACCGACCGCGATCATGATTCCGGCGGGCCAGTGCGACCACTCGGTCAACGGACCACCCGCTGCGAGGATCGCGCCGCCGGCCAGATGCGCGCAGCCGAGCAGGCGCAGGAACCAGTCGTCCTTGCGTTTGCGCCACGGCGGCGGTGGGTCTTTGGCGTGAGGTTGCGACATGCGTTCGAGCAGATCGCGAGCCATGTTCGACAGGTGCGGAATCTGCTCCAGCTGGCTCTGCACGTTGCCCAGCAAGGCTTTCGGGCTGACGCGTTCGCGCATCCAGCGCTCGAGAAACGGCTGCGCGGTGTTCCACAGATCCAGATCCGGATACAGCTGACGACCGAGGCCTTCGATGTTCAGCAGGGTCTTCTGCAACAGCACCAGTTGCGGCTGCACTTCCATGTTGAAACGGCGAGCGGTCTGGAACAGGCGCATCAGCACCTGGCCAAATGAAATATCTTTTAACGGTTTTTCGAAGATCGGTTCGCACACCGTACGGATCGCCGCTTCGAATTCGTTGAGTTTGGTTTCCGCCGGCACCCAGCCCGAATCGATGTGCAACTGCGCCACACGGCGGTAGTCACGCTTGAAGAAGGCGAACAGGTTGCGCGCCAGATAATCCTGGTCTTCCGGGGTCAGGCTGCCGACGATGCCGCAGTCGATCGCGATGTATTGCGGGCTCCACGGATTGACCGTGCTGACGAAGATGTTGCCCGGGTGCATGTCGGCGTGGAAGAAACTGTCGCGGAACACCTGAGTGAAGAAAATCTCCACGCCGCGCTCGGCGAGCATTTTCATGTCGGTGCGCTGGTCGGCGAGGGTCGCCAGGTCGGTGACCTGAATCCCGTAGATGCGCTCCATCACCAGCACTTTCGGCCGGCACCAGTCCCAATAGACTTGCGGTACATAAAGCAGCTGCGAGCCTTCGAAGTTGCGGCGCAACTGGCTGGCGTTGGCCGCCTCGCGCAACAGATCGAGTTCGTCGTAAATGGTCTTTTCGTAATCCTGCACCACGTCGACCGGGTGCAGCAGGCGCGCATCAGCGGAGAATTTTTCCGCCGCGCGGGCGAGGATGAACAGCCATGCCAGATCCTGCGCGATGATCGGCTTCAGACCCGGGCGAATGACCTTCACCACCACTTCTTCGCCGCTTTTGAGCTGCGCCGCATGCACCTGCGCTACCGAGGCCGAGGCCAGCGGTGCGACGTCGAAACGGCTGAACACTTCGCTGATTTTCTTGCCCAGCTGTTCTTCGATCAGCTTGATCGACACCTGCGAATCGAACGGCGGCACGCGGTCCTGCAGCAGCATCAGCTCATCGGCGATGTCTTCCGGCAACAGGTCGCGGCGGGTCGAAAGGATCTGCCCGAACTTGATGAAGATCGGCCCCAGATCCTGCAACGCCAGACGCAAGCGCGCGCCACGGTTGAGCTCCAGCGGCTTGCGCGGCAGCCAGCGCCACGGCAGCAAAAAGCGCACGGCCAGAAGGAACCAGGGCAGTGGCAGATCGAACAGCAGGTCATCGAGGCGGTAGCGGATCACGACGCGCTGGATGCGCAACAGACGGCGGACGGCAAGCAGCTTCATGCGTTATCGCTTGGGTCGAGGGATCGGGAAAGGCGCTCGAAACGCGCCTCGAGTCGTTCCAGATCAAGTTTGATCCGGTCCAGTTCGCTGAATCGCGCTTCGGCTTCGCGCTGCCCGACAAGGGTGCGCGATTCTTCGGCGAGGTATTCGGCAAGATTCTGGTTGAGGCTGGCAAATCCTTGTTGATACCAGTGCGCGCGGCTGCGCAGATGGCCGCCGAGCAATTGCGTGGCGACCGGCCCGAGCCAGCGCGAGAGTTCGTACTCCCAGTCCAGCTCAAGATCCTGCAGCACGCCGGCCAGTTCCAGCAACACACCGCTGTCGCCATCGAGCTCGACTTCCGGTGCGTGCAGCACGGCGGTCTTGTCTTTGCTCAGGGCCAGTTTCACCAGGCTCGAGGCCGGTGCACGCAACGTGCAATCGACGTCCGCTGCCCACTGCGCAGCCAGCATCAGGCCTTCGTCGCTGGGCAGGATGAACAGTTGCAGCCCCGGGCTGCGGCAGTCGACGGCAATCACCTTGCCGGTCAAATGCGCCAGGCGCGGCAGCGCCGTGCTGTCGAGACGCAGCACCCGGTTGAGGCCGAGTTCGACGCTGGCGAGCAGCCCGGTGAGCAACATCAGGGTTTGATGCCGCGGTGCAGGGCGACGATGCCTGCGGTCATGTTGTGATAGGTCACGCGGTCGAAACCGGCCTCGACCATCATCGACTTCAGGGTTTCCTGATTCGGGTGCATGCGGATCGATTCGGCCAGGTAGCGATAGCTTTCCGAATCGTTGGTGATCAGCTTGCCCATCAGCGGCATGAAGGCGAACGAGTAGGCGTCGTAGGCTTTCGACATCAGCGCGTTGGTCGGCTTGGAGAATTCCAGTACCAGCAGGCGTCCGCCGGGCTTGAGCACGCGCAGCATCGAACGCAGCGCGTCCTCTTTGTGCGTCACGTTGCGCAGGCCGAAGGCGATGGTCACGCAGTCGAAATGGTTGTCCGGGAACGGCAGTTTTTCCGCGTCGGCCTGGACGAATTCGACGTTGCCGGCAACGCCCAGATCGAGCAGACGATCACGGCCGACCTTGAGCATCGACTCGTTGATGTCGGCCAGCACGACCTGGCCGGTCGGGCCGACGAGGTTCGAGAACTTGCGGGTCAGGTCGCCGGTGCCACCGGCGATGTCGAGCACGCGGTTGCCGCTGCGCACGCCGGAAAGCTCGATCGCGAAACGCTTCCACAGACGGTGCATGCCGCCCGACAGAAGGTCGTTCATCAGGTCGTATTTCGCGGCTACGGAATGGAAAACCTCAGCGACTTTTTCCGCTTTCTGGCTTTCCGGAACGTTTTTGAAGCCGAAGTGAGTGGTGGGTTCGGCATCGCTGCCTTTGCGCTGATCAGTCATATCGCTGTCACCAAAAGAGAATGCGCGACATTCTAATCCCCAAGCCATGCTTTGTCTTGGAATGGCTAAAGGTAAGATGGGCAACCTTCGGGACGATTTGCCGCAGATGCGGTCAAGATTCAACGTCAGCCATTCAATCATCAGGAGTCATTCCATGGCCAAAATCAGTGTTGAGCGCGCCCACACCCTGGGCAAGGACGCCGCCCGCGAAAAGGCCGACAAACTGGCCAAAAAGCTCAATGAACAATACGGCCTGGAGCCGCAATGGTCGGGCGACACCCTGAACCTCAAGCGCTCGGGCGTGAAAGGCGAAGTGCATGTGGCGGACGACTCGATCAGGGTCGACGTCGAACTGGGCCTGATGATGTCGGCCATGAGCGGCATGATCAAAGCCGAGATAGAGAAGGCCCTCGACAAAGCCCTGGCCTGATTTCCAGATTGAAATCCAGTCCCCTGTGGGAGCGAGCCTGCTCGCGAAAGCGGTCTTTCAGTCAAATTATCCGTGACTGACAAACCGCATTCGCGAGCAGGCTCGCTCCCACATTTGTTTTGTGTTGCTCCCGCTGGTTAGGGTGCCCTTTCTAATTTTTCTGCCTACTTTGTGCTTGAGCCCGACACTCGTCCGGCAGTTCCTCAAACCTTCTGCGCGTGAGGTGCACCATGGCCAAAGTCATTTTGAAGAAAAAAATCGACGCTCCGACTTCCACTCTGAGCGACGTCAAATCCTATGCCCGCAAGATCTGGCTGGCAGGCCTGGGCGCCTACACCAAGGTCGGCCAGGAGGGCAGCGAGTACTTTCAGGAGCTCGTGGCCGCCGGTCAAACCGTTGAAAAGAAAGGCAAAAAGGCCGTCAGCGAAAAACTCCTCGCGGCCAACGCCGAGATCGACGACGCGGCCACGCAGGTCAGCTCGTTCAAGGGTCGCGTTGAAGTTCAGCTCGACAAGGTCGAGAAGGCCTTCGACAACCGTGTGGCCAGCGCCTTGAATCGGATCGGCATTCCGTCTAAACATGACGTTGAGGCACTCTCTGCTAAGCTCGATGAGCTGACGGCATTGCTCGAACGCGTCGCGCGAAAATCTTAAGGAGAACGGGATGGCTGGCAAAAAGAACACCGATAAAGAAAGCAGCTCGTGGGTCGGGAAGGTCGAGTCCTACTCCCGCAAAATCTGGCTGGCTGGTTTAGGCGTGTACTCGAAGATCGACACTGACGGCAGCAAACTCTTCGATGCATTGGTCAAAGACGGCGAGAAAGCCGAGAAGCTCACCAAGACTGCCGTCGGCAAGAAAGTCGAGGACTCGACCTCCTCGGCCAAGTCGCGCATCAGCGGCGTGAAAGACCGCGCCATGGGCAAGTGGGACGAGCTGGAAGGCGCGTTCGACAAGCGCCTGAACAGCGCGATTTCGCGCCTGGGTGTGCCGAGCCGCAATGAGGTCAAGGCGCTCAACGCCAAGGTCGACACGCTGACCAAGCAGATCGAAAAACTCACCGGTCTGAAAGCTCAGCCTGTGGCGGCGAAACCTGCCACTAAAACTGCAGCGGCCAAACCTGCGGCGAAAACCGCAGCCAAGCCACTGGCCAAAGCGGCGGCAAAACCTGTGGCGAAAGCTGCGGCCAAAACGGCAGCCGCCAAGCCTGCGGCCAAAGCGGCAGCCAAACCGGTTGCCGCCAAGGCCGCTGCGAAACCGGCAACCAAAGCGGCAGCAAAACCTGCGGCTAAAGCTGCAGCGAAACCAGCGGCTAAAGCTGCAGCGAAACCAGCGGCCAAGCCAGCAGCGAAAACTGCTGCTGCCAAACCCGCTGCGAAGCCTGCGGCCAAACCGGCTGCGGCGAAAAAGCCTGCAGTGAAAAAACCGGCCGCGCCGAAAGCCGCTGCGCCGAAACCGGCCGCCGCACCATCGACTGCTCCAACAGCTCCGGCCAACGCGGCAAACTCCGCTGCGGCGCCTACGGCAGCCGCTACTCCGACTGCAGCATCGACACCGTCGACGCCATCCAGTCAGTCCTGATTGCAGGGCAAATCAAAAACGCCCGGCCTGTGAAGGTCGGGCGTTTTTTTGAAGATCAAAAGATCGCAGCCTTCGGCAGCTCCTACAAGGGAACGCATTTCAAATGTAGGAGCTGCCGAAGGCTGCGATCTTTTGATTTTGGGTCAGTCGTGATCCTCAAGGTATTGCAAGGCCATCCGCTCTGTCGCCACCTTCACTGGCGGCAGCAAATGCGGCGCCACCAGCATCATGATCTGATAAACCACCAACCTGACCTCACCCTCACGATCCAGAATCCGCTGGTAATCCAGCGAGAACAGCAGCGTCATGGTCACCTGCTCCACCAGTTGCCCCAAGGCCTGGGTATCGCTGACCAGTTGCCCCGAAGCCTTCAAGCGCGCTAACAACGACGCCAGCGTCCGCTTCAGCGCATTGAGCAGATTGCGAATCCCCTTGGCCAGTTTCGGCAAGCGCCCGGCGAGGTTCGACAGGTCCTGGAACAGGAACCGATATTGCGCCAGTCGCTCGACGATCAAATGCAGAAACAGCCAGTAGTCCTCCGGTGCAAGCTCCACGTCCGGCGGCGGGTCGAGCAGGGGCGCGAGCTCGTGCTGGAAGCGTTCGAACAGGCCGAGAATCAGCGGTTCTTTACCGTGGAAGTGGTAGTAAAGATTGCCCGGGCTGATCCCCATTTCGTTGGCCACCTCCATGGTGGAAACGTTCGGCTCACCCTTTTCGTTGAACAGTTGCAGTGCACATTCGAGGATCCGGTCGCGGGTTTTCATCCAGTCTTCTTAGAAAATTTCGGTTGAGCGTCAGCGCACATGCACATAGGTGCCGGGTGCCGCTTCCATCGGTGGATAGTTCGGATTGCCGAGGGTGGTGCGAGTCTCATTCAGGGCGCCGGAGCGCTGCGCGACCCATTCCAGCCACTGCGGCCACCAGCTGCCGTCGACGTGTTTGGCATCGTAGTACCAGGCACGCGGGTCGCTGCTCAGTTTGGCGTTCTCGACGTAGGCAGCTTTCGGGTTGCTCGGCGGGTTGAGGATGCTCTGCACGTGGCCGCTGTTGGACAGCACGAAACGTCGCTCGCCACCGAGCAGCAGGGTCGAGCGATACACCGCGTCCCACGGCGTGATGTGGTCGTTCATGCCGGCGACGCTGAAGCTGTCGACATTGACCTTCTGCAGATCGATCGGCGTACCGCACACCTCGAGACCGCCAGCGTGGATCAGCGGGTTGTGCTTGAAGAAGTCCAGCAGATCGCCGTGCAGCGCCGCCGGCAGGCGCGTGTTGTCATTGTTCCAGTAGAGGATGTCGAAGGCTGGCGGCTCCTTGCCCAGCAGGTAGTTGTTGACGAAATAGCTCCAGATCAAATCGTTGGGGCGCATCCAGGCGAAGACCTTGGCCATGTCGCGACCGTCGAGCACGCCTCGCTGGTACGAGCGACGCTTGGCCGCTTCCAGTGTTTGCTCGTCGGCGAACAGCGTGGCCGGGGTCTCGATCTGGCTGTCGAGCAGACTGACCAGATACGTCGCGCTGGCGACCCGGCGCAATTGCCGTTTGGCCTGCAAGTGCCCTTGCAGGGCGGCGATGGTCAGGCCGCCGGCGCAGGCGCCCATCAGGTTGACTTCGCGGGCGCCGGTAATCGCCCGGCAGATGTTCATCGCTTCTTCGACCGCTTCGACATAACTCGACAGGCCCCACTCGCGATGACGCGCATCCGGGTTGCGCCAGCTGATCATGAAGGTCTGCAGGCTGTTTTTCAGGGCGTACTGGACGAAGCTGTTCTGAGGGCTCAGATCGAAAATGTAGTACTTGTTGATTTGCGGCGGCACCACCAGCAGCGGCTTGGCGTACTGCTTTTCGCTCATCGATTTGTACTGGATCAGCTCGAACATTTCATTGCGAAAGACCACCGATCCGCTGGTGGTCGCCACGGTTTTGCCGACCTCGAACGCTTGCTTGGTCACCTGCCGGGGCAGGCCGTCGTTGTGCAAAAGATCATCGAACAGATGGCTCAGGCCACGCACCAGACTCTGCCCGCCGGAATTGAACAGCTCCTTGACCGCCAGCGGATTGAGCAGGGTGTTGGAGGGCGCCACGGCGTCATTGAGCAGAGTGAAAGCGAAGTGCGCACGGGCACGATCTTCAGGGCTCATGTCGCCTTCATCGATCCAGCTTTTGACCTGTTTCTGCCAGGCCAGATACGCCTGCAGGCTGCGCCGGTAGAACGGGTTGAGGCTCCACGCCGGATCGGCGAAGCGGCTGTCTTGCGGGTTGGTCGGGTGCAGGGTTTCGCCGAGCAGCACGCGGCCCAACTGTCCGCCAAGCTTCAGCGCATGCTTTGCGCTGTGCAACGGATTGCGCAAGCCGTGGGCGGCGACGCTGCGCAGTGTCGACAGCAGGTCCCTGCCACGCAGACCGGCGATCGCACTCTGGGCGTTGATAAACACGGCGGGGCTGGGCACCACGCCCGTCGCTGGTTTTTCGCGCATGACTCAACACTCCTTCGTCTTCAGGGCAAAAACACACTCACCGAACCAGAACACCATAGACGCTGTTACCGGTTGCTGCCTGCGCAGCGTCCTGCCGCGCGCTTGATTTGAAAAGTGCTGCATAAAGCAGGCCGCCGCGATCAGCCGCCGAGCGGGGTCGGATGCGGGTGCATGACTGCGCGCAGACGCTCCTCTTCGAGAAACTTCATGATGATCGGCGCCACCGCTTCGGCGCGAGTGATCAGGAACAGATGGCCGTCATCGATGATGTGCAACTGCGCGTTGGGAATGCGCCAGGCGAGCATGCGCATGTTGATCAGCGGGATCAGCGGATCGTCATCGCCGGCCAGCACCAGCGTCGGCTGATGGATCTTGTGCAGCCAGTGGATGCTGGTCCAGCCGAGGCCGGCGAACAGCTGCCAGTAATAACCGAGCTTGCCCGCCGAGCGCACTTTCGCCGCATGGCTGGCCGCCAGCGTCGGGTCGCGGCGGAACGAGCCGCCGTAGATCATCGGCGCGATGCGGATCACATGGGACGGCTGAATGTAGCGGCGCGGGCTGGCCATCATCCACAGCACTTTCGGTTTGCCCGGCACCATCACCGCACCGGCCGCAGTGGCCGCCAGTACCAGTTTCTTGCAGCGCTCGGGGTAGTCGTAGGCAAACTGCTGCGCGAGGGCGCCGCCCCACGACACGCCGATCACATTGACCTGACCGTAGTCGAGATAGTCGAGCATCCGCGCCGTCAGTTTGGCCAGGCCGGGGAAGCGATACGGTCGGTTCGGCGTCGACGAGCCGCCGACCCCGGGCACGTCGAAGGCGATCACTTCCAGATCCGGGTCGAGCGCTGCGACAAACGGAAACACCAGCTCCAGGTTGGCGCCGATGCCGTTGAAAATCAGCAGAGGCGTCAAATGAGGCTTGCCGGGACGCACCGCCGTGCGGAGGGTCTGGCCATCCAGATCGACGGTGCGGAATATGAACGGTTGCGGCATGCTTCAGGCCCTGTAGATTTCAAGTCCATCCGTATCCTGTAGGAGCTGACGAGTGAAACGAGGCTGCGATCTTTTGATCTTTGACGACGACATCAAGAGATCGCAGCCTCGTTTCACTCGACAGCTCCTACAGCGGCCGGGTGGTGTCAGTTACCGCTCGTGAACGTAAGTGCCCGGCGAAGCCTCGCCTGCCGGGTACGCTTTGTTGCCCAGTTTCGTCGGGGCCTTTTTCAGGTTGCCCGAGCGTTCGGCCAGCCATGCCTGCCAGTACAGCCACCAGGAATCGGTATGTTTGGTCGAGTTTTCCTGCCAGTCATCGGCGGTCGGCGCCATCTCTTCGCCGGTCATGTAGCGCGACTTCGGATTGCCCGGCGGGTTGAGGATGCTCTGGATATGGCCGCTGCTCGACAGCACGAATTCGACTTTGCCGCCGAACAGCTGCGCCGACTTGTAGCAGGACTTCCACGGCGTGATGTGGTCGTTGGTGCCGGCCAGCGAGAAGATGTCGGCGGTGACCTGCTTGAGGTCGATCGGCGTGCCGCACACTTCCAGTGCATTGGGGCGGATCAGTGGATTGTTTTTGAACATCTCGATCAGGTCGCCGTGGAACGCAGCGGGCAGGCGAGTGGTGTCGTTGTTCCAGAACAGGATGTCGAACACCGGCGGCTCGTTGCCGAGCAGGTAGTTGTTGACCCAGTAGTTCCAGATCAGATCGTTGGGGCGCATCCAGGCGAAGACCTTGGCCATGTCTTTGCCTTCGAGCACGCCGGCCTGGTAGGAGTGGCGCTTGGCGGTCTCCAGGGTCTGCTCGTCGACGAACAGGGCGACGTCGCTGTCCAGGGTGGTGTCGAGCACGCTGACCAGCAGGGTGAGGGCGTTGACCTTGTTCTCGCCGAGCGCGGCGTAGTGTCCGAGCAGGGCGGTGCAGGTGATGCCGCCGGAGCAGGCGCCGAGCATGTTCACATCTTTGCTGCCGGTGATCGCGGTGACTACGTCGACGGCTTCTTTCAGCGCTTCGATGTAGGTCGACAGGCCCCACTCGCGCTGGGCTTTGGTCGGGTTGCGCCAGCTGATGATGAAGGTCGGCACATTGTTGCGCAGGCAGAAGCGCGCCAGGCTCTTGTCCGGGCTCAAGTCGAAAACGTAGAACTTGTTGATCTGCGGCGGCACTACCAGCAGCGGGCGCTCGTGGACCTGCTCGGTGATCGGCCGGTACTGGATCAGCTCCAGCACATCATTGCGAAACACCACAGCGCCTTCGGTGACGCCGAGGCTCTTGCCGACTTCGAACGCGCCCATGTTGACCTGGCTCGGCATGCCGCCGTTGTGCACCAGATCCTTGGCCAGATGCGAGAGGCCATCGAGCAGGCTTTTGCCGCCGGTTTCGAAAAAGCGTTTGACCGCCGCCGGGTTGGCCGCCGTGTTGGTCGGCGCCATGGCTTCGGTCATCAAGTTGATGACGAAATGGCCGCGAGCGATGTCCTTGGGGGACAGGCTGCTGTCATCAATCCAGGCATGCAATTCCTTGCGCCAGGCCAGGTAGGTTTGCAGATAGCGTTTGTACAGAGGGTTCTGGCTCCACGCCGGGTCGGCAAAGCGGCGGTCATCACCGGCCGGTTGCAGCGCGGATTTCCCCAGCAGCACGTTCTTCAGCTCGAGGCCGAAATGGGTCACGTGCCTGACGCTGTGAATCGGTTGTCTGATGGCCTGTTTCAGCACCATTCGAGCAGAGGCCAGCAGATCCTTTCCGCGCAGCCCGACGACGGGGTTAAGCCCCAGAGTATTTTCCGAGGCTTGGTACTTCAGGTCATCGTTATTCTTGTCACTCATCTACGACGCTCCATTGTCCTGAGACGAGTACCCGGTTTCACGCTGTCGCTTCCACAGCCAATGCCGGGTACTACTGCTCGGGTGACCGTTGATTCTGCATAGCTGCTTTACAGTCGTAGAGCACTGCAGGGAACTTGCCAGCTCCATTGGTTACCCGAGTTTAATTTTTTTCGCAAGCGGCCGATCCGGGGCCGTATGCGCGGAGCATTCAAACAGATGAAGTTAGAAAATGCCCTCTAAAGAGCGAGAGCCACGGCCTAGAGCATCAGCTTGACGAACGACTCGTTCGGATCGCGGGATTTCCCGGCAGCGCGCAGCTCCGCAAGATAATCGTCCCAGAGTTCGTTCTGGCGTTTGCCAAGTTCGTAGAGGTATTCCCAAGTGAACAGGCCACTGTCGTGACCGTCGTCGAAGGTCAGTTTCAGTGCATAGTTGCCAGCCGGTTCCAGCTTGCTCAGACCCACGTTGAGCTTGCCGAATTGCAGGATCGGTTTGCCGTGGCCCTGGACCTCGGCGGAGGGAGAGTGCACGCGCAGAAACTCGGCGGGCAGAGTGTATTCCTCGCCGGACGCATATTTGAGCGTCATGGTTTTCGAGGCTTTGTGCAGTTTGATGTCGGTGGGAATCATGAAAAACAGCCTTTAGCTGCAAGCTACAAGTTGCAAGCTTAACTCAGCTTGCCGCTTGTAGCTTGTAGCTTGCCGCTCTACAGAATGTAGCGGGACAGATCTTCGTTCTGCGCCAATTCGCCGAGGTGGCTGTTGACGTAGTCGGCGTCGATCAGAATCGCCTTGTCATCGTGGGCGCTGGCCAGGTCGCCGGCGCTGAACGACACCTCTTCGAGCAGGCGCTCGAGCAGGGTGTGCAGGCGACGGGCACCGATGTTCTCGGTTTTCTCGTTGACCTGCCAGGCGATCTCCGCCAGACGCTTGATGCCCTCGGGCTGGAACTGGATGTTCAGGCCTTCGGTTTTCAGCAGTGCGCAGTATTGCTCGGTGAGCGAGGCGTGCGGTTCGCTGAGGATGCGTTCGAAGTCTTCCGGGCTCAGCGCCTTGAGCTCGACGCGGATCGGCAGACGACCTTGCAGCTCCGGCACCAGATCACTCGGCTTGCTCAGGTGGAACGCACCGGAAGCGATGAACAGGATGTGGTCAGTCTTGACCATGCCCAGCTTGGTGTTGACGGTGCAGCCCTCGATCAGCGGCAGCAGGTCGCGCTGTACGCCTTCGCGGGAGACATCGGCGCCGCCGACATTGCCGCGCTTGGCGACCTTGTCGATCTCGTCGATGAAGACGATACCGTGCTGCTCGACCGCTTCCAGCGCCTTGGCCTTCAGTTCTTCTTCGTTCACCAGACGCCCGGCTTCTTCATCGCGCACCAGTTTCAGCGCTTCCTTGACCTTGAGCTTGCGCGACTTCTTCTTGCCCTTGCCCATGTTGGCAAACAGCGATTGCAGCTGGTTGGTCATCTCTTCCATGCCCGGCGGCGTGGCGATCTCGATGCCGGAGACTTCGGCGACTTCGATTTCGATTTCCTTGTCGTCCAGCTGGCCTTCGCGCAGACGCTTGCGGAACAGCTGACGCGTGTTGGAATCGGAGCTCGGCGCTTCTTCGTTGCTGAAACCCATGCGTGCCGGCGGCAGCAACGCGTCGAGGATGCGGTCCTCGGCAGCGTCTTCGGCGCGGTGGCGTACGCGGGTCATTTCCTGCTCGCGGAGCATCTTGATCGCGGCATCGGCCAGGTCACGGATGATCGACTCGACGTCACGGCCGACATAACCGACTTCGGTGAATTTGGTCGCTTCGACCTTGATGAACGGCGCATTGGCCAGTTTCGCCAGGCGACGGGCGATCTCGGTTTTACCGACACCGGTCGGGCCGATCATCAGGATGTTCTTCGGGGTCACCTCAACGCGCAGCTCTTCAGGCAGCTGCATGCGGCGCCAGCGGTTGCGCAGGGCAATCGCGACGGCGCGCTTGGCATCGTCCTGGCCGATGATATGGCGGTTGAGTTCGTGGACGATTTCGCGGGGAGTCATGGACATAGTAATTGACGGTCCTCAAGCAGAAACAAGCCGTGGCACATGGGCCGCAACAGGCTTATTCAGCGAGATCCTGCTCCTCAATGGTCTGGGTGTGGTTGGTGAATACGCAGATGTCGCCAGCGATGCCGAGAGCGGTTTCGACGATCTCGCGCGCCGACAGGTCGGTCTTTTTCAGCAGGGCGCTGGCGGCGGCTTGCGCGTAGGCGCCGCCGGAACCCATGGCGATCAGGCCATCTTCAGGTTCGACCACGTCACCGTTGCCGGTGATGATCAGCGAAGCATCCTTGTTGGCAACCGCGAGCATCGCTTCGAGGCGGCTCAGGGAGCGGTCGGTGCGCCATTCCTTGGCGAGTTCGACGGCGGCGCGGATCAGGTGACCCTGATGTTTTTCGAGCTGGCCTTCGAAGCGTTCGAACAGGGTGAAGGCGTCGGCGGTGGCACCGGCGAAACCGGCGATGACCTGGCCGTGGTACAGGCGACGGACCTTTTTGGCGTTGCCTTTCATCACGGTGTTGCCGAGAGAAACCTGGCCGTCGCCGCCCATGACGACTTTGCCGTGGCGGCGGACTGAAACGATGGTGGTCAAGGGAAGAGTCTCCACGCAGCGGGGCGAAAATGCCTTATGCCCATTCATATGGGGGTGCTGGAGGGGATTTCAACTGTAGCGCGGGAGAGGAGACGAGCGGTGATCAACTGTAGGAGCTGCCGAAGGCTGCGATCTTTTGATCCTGATCTGAAAGCAAAATCAAAAGATCGCAGCCTGCGGCAGCTCCTACAGGGGATTTGCGTTACCTGTGGGAGCGGTTGTCTACGTAAAGTCAGCGGCTCTGGCGTTGTTGTAACAACAGGTTGCTGAAGCCGGCGCCGGCCAGTTGTTTCTGCGCCGTGGTCAGTTGTTCACGGTTGCTGAACGGCCCGACCAAAACGCGGTACCAGGTTTCATCCTTGACCGTGCCGGACTCCACCGCGACGGCTTGGCCGAGCAGAATGATCTGCGCACGTACCTTGTCAGCATCGGTTTCCTTGCGGAACGAACCGGCCTGGAGGAAGAACTTGGTCACTGGCGCGGCTTTGCTCACCGGTGGCGCTGGCGGCGGCGTGATCCCGGCCAGAGCCGCCTGCGCCCGTGCGGTGTCGATCTTCGCCGCTTCGGCCGGGGTTACCGGCGTAGTCGGGATGGCCGGCACTTGCGGCGTCGGCAGGGTCTTCTCCGGTACCGCGTCCGGCGGCACGATCACTTCCGATTCCGGCAGCAAGGTGTAGAAGTCGTACTTCGGCTTCACCGGTTGCGTCGGGCTCGGCGGGGTCTTGTTGGCCTCGGCGATCTTCGACGCTTTCTGCTGCTGTTCGACTTTCTCGCGCTTGACCGTGTCGCTGCCCTTGCCCGGTTCCAGTTTCATCAGAAACACGATGAACGCGCCGACGGTCAGGCCGATGGCCATCCACAGCCAGCCCGGAATCGGTTGTTTCGCCGGGGCCTGATAGCGGCTGGCGCCGCGTTTGGGTGCAGGTTTTTTCTTGGCAGCCAACTTACATACGCTCCAGAGTTTCCAGACCCAACAGCTCCAGGCCTTGCTTGAGGGTGCGACCGGTCAGTGCGGCCAGACGCAGACGGCTCTGCATCTGCGCCGGGGTGTCGGCGGCGAGGATCGGGCAATTCTCGTAGAAGCTGGAGAACAAGCCGGCGACGTCGTACAGGTAGGTGCAGAGAATGTGCGGCGTGCCTTTTTCAGCGACGTTGTTCAGCACTTCGCCGAACTGCGCCAGCTTCGCGGCCAACTCCTGCTCGTGCGCCGCTTCGAGGACGATCTGGCCGTCGACTTCGCTGAAGTCCTTGCCCAGTTTGCGGAACACACCGGCCACGCGGGTGTAGGCGTACAGCAGATACGGCGCGGTGTTGCCTTCGAAATTGAGCATCAGGTCGAAGTTGAAGCTGTAGTCGCTGGTGCGGTGCTTGGACAGGTCGGCGTATTTCACCGCGCCGATGCCAACAACCTTGGCGATGTTGCGCAACTCGTCTTCGGCCAGGGTCGGGTTCTTCTCTTTCACCAGGTTGTAGGCACGTTCCTGGGCTTCGGTCAGCAGGTCGATCAGCTTCACGGTGCCGCCATCACGGGTCTTGAACGGGCGGCCATCCGCGCCGTTCATGGTGCCGAACCCCATGTGCTCCATTTCCATCGGATGGGTGACGAAACCGGCCTTGCGCGCCACCGCGAAGACCTGCTGGAAGTGCAGGGCCTGACGCTGGTCGACGAAATACAGCGCGCGATCAGCCTTGAGCTTGCCGCTGCGGTAACGCACGGCGGCGAGGTCAGTGGTGGCGTACAGGTAACCGCCGTCGGCCTTGACGATGATCACCGGCAGCGGATCGCCATCGGCGTTCTTGAACTCGTCGAGGAACACGCACTGGGCGCCGTTGCTCTCGACCAGCATGCCGGCAGCCTTGAGGTCGTTGACCACATTGATCAGGTCGTCGTTGTAGGCGCTTTCGCCCATCACGTCGGCCATGGTCAGTTTGACGTTGAGCAGTTCGTAGATCTTCTGGCAGTGCGACAGCGAGATGTCCTTGAACTTGGTCCACAGTGCCAGGCATTCGGCATCGCCAGCCTGCAACTTGACCACCAGGCCACGGGCGCGGTCGGCGAATTCTTCGGACTCGTCGAAACGCTGCTTGGCCGCACGGTAGAAGTTTTCCAGATCGGATAATTCGTCGCTGGTGATCGGGTTTTCCTGCAGATAAGCCATCAACATGCCGAACTGAGTGCCCCAGTCGCCAACGTGGTTCTGGCGGATCACCTCGTCGCCGAGGAACTCAAGAACGCGGGCCACGCCGTCGCCGATGATGGTCGAGCGCAAGTGGCCGACGTGCATCTCTTTGGCCAGGTTCGGCGCGGACAGATCGACAACGGTGCGCTGTGCCGGGCCGGCCTTGCGCACGCCGACACGGGCGTCGGCCAGTGCGGCGTCGAGGCGCGAGGCCAGTGCCTGGGTGTTCTGGAAGAAATTGATGAAGCCCGGGCCGGCGATTTCGGCCTTGGTGACGTTCTCGTCAGCGGGCAGGGCGGCGATGATTTTCTCCGCCAGATCGCGCGGCTTCATGCCGGCAGGCTTGGCCAGCATCATGGCGATGTTGCTGGCGAAGTCGCCGTGGGTCTTGTCGCGGGCGTTCTCCACCTGGATCGCCGGCGTCAGGCCTTCAGGCAACACACCTTCGTTGACGAGTTGGGTGAGGGCTTGCTGGATCAGCTGGCGAATGGTGTCTTTCATGGTCTTCTCTTTCGACCGCAAGCGCGGCGGGCGCATCGATGCGCGGGTGGAAAAACTGGGCATTATCCGTTGCGAAGACGGGCTTGCCAACCTTAGCAGGCAGGATGTGGATATGTGGTGACAAAAAGTCCGCTTTCGCGAGCAGGCTCGCTCCCACAAGGTTTTGCGCAGGACACACAAGGTATGTACGGCGCTGATCCACTGTGGGAGCGAGCCTGCTCGCGAAAGCGATCTTCAGCTCAATACAGATCCACCGGATCAACATCCAGCGACCAGCGCACCGCCCGCCCGCTCGGCATCTGCTCCAGCACCAGCATCCAGCTGGCCAGCAAGCGGTGCAACGGTGCCCGCGCAGTCGCCTGCAACAACAGCTGCGCGCGATAACGCCCGGCGCGGCGCTCCATCGGTGCCGGCACCGGCCCGAGCAGCTCGATGCCGCTCAGATTCAATTCGGCCAGCAAACGCTCGGCCTCGCTGCACGCTTCATCGAGAAAACCTTCCGCCTGCCCCGGCTTGTGCGCTTCGGCGCGCAGCAGCGCCAGATGGGCAAACGGTGGCAATCCGGCCGCGCGGCGTTCGCTCAAGGCTTGTTCGGCGAAGGCGAAATAACCCTGCTCGGTCAGTTGCACCAATAAAGGATGGTCGGCCAGGTGCGTCTGGATGATCACCTTGCCCGGCTCTTCAGCCCGCCCGGCACGCCCGGCGACCTGGACGATCAACTGCGCCATGCGCTCGCTGGCGCGGAAGTCGCCGGAGAACAGGCCGCCGTCGGCATCCAGAATCGATACCAGCGTCACCCGTGGGAAGTGGTGCCCTTTGGCCAACATCTGCGTGCCGACCAGAATGCACGGCTGGCCTTTCTGGATCGTCGCGAACAACTGATTCATCGCGTCCTTGCGCGAGGTGCTGTCGCGATCGACGCGCAGTACCGGGTAATCCGGGAACAGAATCGCCAAGCGTTCTTCGGCGCGTTCAGTACCGGCACCGACCGGGCGCAGATCGACCTTGCTGCATTTCGGGCATTGGCGCGGTGTGCGCTCGACGTTGCCGCAGTGGTGGCAGCGCAATTCGCCGTAACGCTGGTGCACGGTCATGCGCGCATCGCAACGCGAACATTCCGACATCCAGCCGCAGTCGTGACAGAGCAGGGTCGGGGCAAAACCGCGACGGTTGAGGAACACCAGCACCTGCTGGCCGTTGGCGAGGGTCTGGGCGATGGCTTGCTGCATCGGCCCGGAAATACCACTGTCGAGCGGACGGCTTTTCACATCCAGGCGCAGAAAGCGCGGTTGCTTGGCGCCGCCGGCGCGTTCGTTCAGGCGCAGCAGGCCGTAGCGCCCGGTGTAAGCGTTGTGCAGGCTCTCCAGCGAGGGCGTGGCGGAGCCGAGCACGATCGGGATGTTTTCCTGCCGCGCGCGCACCAGCGCCAGATCGCGAGCGTGGTAGCGCAGACCTTCCTGCTGTTTATAGGAGCCGTCGTGTTCTTCATCAATGATGATCAGCCCGGGATTTTTCATCGGCGTGAACAGTGCCGAGCGGGTGCCGATAATAATGTCGGCCTCGCCATCACGGGCGGCGAGCCAGGCTTCCAGGCGTTCGCGATCATTCACTGCCGAGTGCAGCAGGGCGATCCGCGCGTTGAAGCGCTGTTCGAAACGCGCCAGGGTCTGCGGGCCGAGGTTGATCTCCGGAATCAGTACCAGGGCCTGTTTGCCGGCTTCGAGGGTTTCGCGGATCAGTTGCAGATAGACTTCGGTCTTGCCGCTGCCAGTGACACCAGCCAAGAGAAAAGCGTGATAACTGTCGAAGCCGGCGCGAATCGCTTCATACGCCGCACGCTGTTCACTGTTGAGCGGCAGCTCCGGTTGTGCCAGCCAATGTTCATGGCGAACGCCGGGAGCGTGGCGGCGGATTTCGACCTGCACCAGCCCCTTGGCCAGCAGCAGATCGAGGCTGTCCTTGCTCAGCATCAGTTTGCTCAACAACTGATGGGCGACGCCGTGGGGATGCTGGGCCAGCGTGGTCAGCGCCTCGCGTTGGCGTGGCGCGCGGGCCACTCGCGGGTCGTCAACGCTGGCGCCGGGGGCAATCGACCAGAAGCGTTCCTGGCGGGCCTCGGCCAGTTCGCCCTGACGCAGCAGCACCGGCAAGGCCCAGTTCAAGGTGTCGCCGAGGCTGTGTTGGTAATACTGCGCGGTCCACAGGCACAGCTTGAACAGCGCTGGCGGCAGTGGCGAAGTCGTGTCGAGCAGGGCCAGCGCCGGCTTGAGTTTTTCTGCCGGCACTTCGCTGGTGTCGGTGACCTCGACCAGAATGCCGATCATCTCGCGCCGACCGAACGGCACCCGCAGGCGCATGCCCGGCTCCAATTGCTCACGCCGCACCCCGGCCGGCGCCCGGTAATCGAACAGGCGGCGCAGAGGCGAAGGCAGGGCAAGGCGCAGAATGGCGTCGGGCACGCGGGGGGATCTCTATAAACGCAAAAGAAGGGTTGAACGCAGATCAATTGTGGGAGCGAGCTTGCTCGCGAAGGCGGTGTATCAGACGCTTGGACATTGACTGACACAACGCATTCGCGAGCAAGCTCGCTCCCACAGGGGAATGCGTTCAAGGTCGGGAGCCTAGCAGACGGTCGGTCTCGGTGACAGCTTGCGCGTTTGAAAAGGTCTGGTAGAATCCGCGGCCTAATTACGTGCGGTATTCAACAATAGTGTTGGGTGGCGGCACGCTAGCCTGAGGAAGACACCATGAAAGCCGAAATCCATCCGAACTACCCGGAAATCGCTGTTACCTGCAGCTGCGGTAACAAGTTCGAAACTCGTTCGACCTACGGCAAAGCCCTGGCGATCGACGTTTGCAACGAATGCCACCCGTTCTACACCGGTAAGCAGAAGACTCTGGACACCGGCGGCCGTGTGCAGAAGTTCGCAGACCGTTTCGCTACTTTCGGCGTCGGCAAAAAAGCCTGAGGCTGATCATTTTGGAAGGTCGCTTCGACTTCTCCAGACTGATGAAAAAGGCGTCCCTCGCGGGCGCCTTTTTTGTGTCTGCGATTTGGCTGTCCGCCGCCCAGGCGTTCTGCCCGGCACCCGCAGGGCTGACCAGCGTTTCCGTGCAGCGAGTGGTCGATGGCGACACCCTGCGCCTGAGCGATGGCCGCAGCGTGCGCTTGATCGGCCTCAATACGCCGGAGCTGGGCAAGCAGGGCCGCAGCGACGAGCCCTTCGCCGTGGCAGCGCGCAAACGCCTGCAAGCGCTGGTCGATGACAGCGGCGGCCGGGTCGGTCTGCGACCCGGCAAGCAGGCGAAAGACCATTACGGGCGTACGCTGGCGCATGTTTACAGTGTCAGCGGTGCCAATCTCGAAGCGCAGATGCTTGCCGCTGGCCTGGGTTTTCAGGTCGCGGTGGCGCCGAACGTCGATCTGGTCGCCTGCCAACAGGCCGCCGAACGCAGCGCGCGACAGGCCGGACTTGGTCTCTGGCGGCAATCGCCGGTCCAGAAAGCGCAGCAGATCCAGCGTTCGGGCTTCGCCGTAGTCAGCGGTCGGGTGAGCAAGGTGCTGCGCAATCGCGGCGGAATCTGGATCGAGTTGCAGGACACGCTTGTATTGCGGGTTGCACCCAATCTGGTCGGACAATTTGACAGTGCTGGTTTGCAAGCATTGAAAGGCAGGCAGATCGAGGCGCGTGGCTGGGTGGTTGACCGATCACGGCGCGGTGGTTTGCAAAAAGGTCAGGCGCGCTGGTTGCTGCCGTTGACCGATCCTTCGATGCTGCACGTACCGCGCTGAAGAAAAATTGTAGACATTTTTACAGCTGATTGTGAACAGTCCAGCCCTTGTGCGCCGTGGCTCTTGGCCCAAAGTCGTAGGGCAGGGCGCTTGACAGCGGTGACTGCCCAGTCTTGTGGGGACTTTGCGAGGCGCGTATCCTCGCTGACCAGTCTGTCCAACAGTAAAAAAGCGGAATGCCAAAATGTCTGATCTGAAAACTGCCGCTCTCGAATACCACGCCAATCCTCGTCCGGGGAAGCTGAGTGTCGAGCTCACCAAGGCCACTGCTACCGCCCGCGACCTGTCGCTGGCCTACAGCCCCGGCGTAGCTGAACCAGTGCGCGAGATCGCTCGCGATCCTGAACTGGCCTACAAATACACCGGCAAGGGCAACCTGGTGGCAGTCATTTCCGACGGCACCGCGATTCTCGGCCTGGGCAACCTCGGCCCACTGGCTTCCAAGCCTGTAATGGAAGGCAAAGGCGTGCTGTTCAAGCGTTTCGCCGGCATCGACGTATTCGACATCGAAGTCGACTCGGAAAGCCCGCAGGCCTTCATCGACACCGTCAAGCGCATCTCCATCACCTTCGGTGGCATCAACCTGGAAGACATCAAGGCGCCAGAGTGCTTTGAGATCGAACGCGCTCTGATCGAGCAGTGCGATATTCCGGTGTTCCACGATGACCAGCACGGCACCGCGATCGTGACCGCTGCGGGCATGATCAACGCCTTGGAAATCGCTGGCAAAACCCTGCCGGAAGCGAAGATTGTCTGCCTCGGCGCCGGTGCTGCCGCCATCTCCTGCATGAAACTGCTGGTGAGCATGGGCGCTCGCATCGAAAACATCTTCATGGTTGACCGTACCGGCGTGATCCACTCCGGCCGTGACGACCTGAACCAGTACAAAGCCGTGTTCGCCCACGCTACCGAGAAGCGCACCCTGGCAGACGCACTGGCAGGCGCTGACGTATTCGTCGGTCTGTCCGGTCCGAACCTGCTGAGCGCCGAAGGCCTGCTGTCGATGGCGGCCAACCCGATCGTGTTCGCCTGCTCCAACCCGGATCCGGAAATCTCCCCGGAACTGGCGCACGCCACCCGTAGCGACGTGATCATGGCCACCGGCCGTTCGGACTACCCGAACCAGGTCAACAACGTACTGGGCTTCCCGTTCATCTTCCGTGGTGCCCTGGACGTTCGCGCCAAGCGCATCAACGAAGAAATGAAAGTCGCCGCCGCCAACGCCCTGCGCGAACTGGCCAAACTGCCGGTTCCACAGGACGTGTGCGATGCCTACGGCGGTGCTCCGCTGGAATTCGGCCGTGAGTACATCATTCCGAAACCAATGGACAAGCGCCTGATCACCCTGATCTCCGACGCCGTGGCCAAGGCTGCGATCGAGACCGGCGTGGCCACCCTGCCGTATCCGAAGAACTACCCGCTGAAAAGCGTGGATGACGTGTTCAACGGTTAAAAGCAGCCGCCCATAAAAAAACCCAGCCTGGTGCTGGGTTTTTTTATGGGCTGCAAGCTGCAAGCTGCAAGCTGCAAGCTGCAAGCTGCAAGCTGCAAGCTGCAAGCTACAAGCTACAAGCTACAAGCGTGCATCGTTCGCGCTTTTGCTTGCCGCTTGTAGCTTGGCGCTTGCAGCTGCTCCCCTAGAACAGATCGATCGGCGCCTGCTCATCCGCCGGCAGCGGGCTGCCTGGCACGGCGCCGTTGCCCAGCTCGTTCACCGATGGCGGCGTGTCTTCGGCCTTGAACAGTTCGAAGTACGCCCCCGGTGTGCTCGGTGTTGCTGCACGGCCGCTGACCGGATCCACCCGCAGGCTGAGCAGACCTTCTGGCTCAGGCTGCACATGCGGCGGCTTGTCTTTCAGCGCGGCCGACATGTAATTCATCCAGATCGGCAGCGCCACGGTGCCACCGAACTCACGGCGACCGAGGCTTTCCGGCTGGTCGAAACCGGTCCATACCGTGGTGACGTAATCAGCGTTGTAACCGGAGAACCAGGCATCTTTCGATTCGTTGGTGGTACCGGTCTTGCCGGCGATGTCGCTGCGGCCCATGGCCAGTGCACGGCGGCCGGTGCCGAGTTTGATTACGTCCTGCAGCATGCTGTTGAGGATGTAGGTGGTACGTCCATCGACAATCCGCTCGGCCACGGCCGGCGCTTGCGGCACTGCCGGATTGCCGGGCGCTTCACCGGCAACTGGTGTGGCGTTGACCGTGAACGACTCGGTAGCCGGCGCAGCGATACCGTCGGTCGCCGAACCACCCTGTGGCACGGTCGGCGGGTTGGCGACGAACAGCGTGTCGCCGTTACGGCTTTCGATTTTGTCGATGATGTACGGGGTGATCTTGTAGCCGCCGTTGGCGAAGGTGCTCCAGCCGGTGGCGATTTCCATTGGTGTCAGCGTTGCGGTGCCGAGTGCCAGCGACAGGTTCGGCGGCAGGTCCTGCTTGTTGAAGCCGAAGCGGGTGATGTAGTCGATGGTCTTGCCCACACCCATGGCCTGCAACAGGCGGATCGACACCAGGTTGCGCGACTTGTACAGCGCTTCACGCAGGCGGATCGGGCCGAGGAAGGTGTTGGTGTCGTTCTTCGGTCGCCAGACCTTGTCCAGGTACTCGTCGACGAACACGATCGGCGCATCGTTGACCAGGCTGGCAGCGGTGTAGCCATTATCCAGCGCGGCACTGTAGACGAACGGCTTGAAGCTCGAACCAGGCTGACGCTTGGCCTGCATCGCGCGGTTGTAGTTGCTCTGCTCGAAAGCGAAGCCACCCACCAGCGAGCGGATCGCACCGTTTTGCGGATCCAGCGACACCAGTGCGCCCTGAGCCTGCGGAATCTGGCTGAATTTCAGCGAATTGTCGGTCTGGCGCTGCACGCGGATCAGATCTCCGACCTGCGCGACATCCGACGGCTGGCGCGGGTTGGCGCCCATGCTGTTGGTATTGAGAAACGGTCGCGCCCATTTCATCGTGTCCCAGGCAACGTGCTCTTCACCGGTGCGGGTCAACACCTGCAGGCCGGTTTTATCGACTTGGGTGACGATCGCAGGTTCGAGACTGCTGATGGTGCGCTGCTTGGTCAGTTCGCTGGCCCAGGCTTCGCGGGTCTTGCCCGGCAGGCGCGACTCGGGGCCACGGTAGCCGTGGCGCTGGTCGTAAGTCATCAAGCCTTCGTGCAGTGCGGTGTTGGCCATTTCCTGCAGATTGCTTGGCACTGTGGTGGTGACGCGGAAGCCTTCGGTGTAGGCCTCGCTGCCATAACGGCCGACCATTTCGGCGCGGGCCATTTCGGCGATGTACGGTGCGTTCACTTCCGGGGTCGGCACGTGGTAGCTGGCGTTCAGCGGCTCGTTGATCGCCGCGGTGTAGTCGGCTTCGCTGATCTTGCCCAGCTTGTACATGCGCCCGAGGATCCAGTCGCGGCGTTCTTTGCTGCGTGCCGGGTTTGCCAGCGGGTTGAAGCGCGACGGAGCTTTCGGCAGGCCGGCGATCATCGCCATCTGCGCCAGGCTGACGTCACGGATCGATTTGCCGTAATACACCTGCGCCGCGGCTTCGATGCCGTAGGCGCGGTTGCCCAGGTAGATCTTGTTGACGTACAGCTCAAGGATCTCGTCCTTGGTCAGTTGCCGTTCGATCTGCAGGGCCAGCAGGATTTCTGTGGTTTTGCGCGAAAAGCTGCGCTCGCTGGTGAGGAAGAAGTTCTTCGCCACCTGCATGGTGATGGTGCTGCCGCCGGACTGAATGTGTCCGCTCTTGACCAATTGCGTTGCCGCGCGCATCAGGCTGCTCGGATCGACGCCATAGTGATTGGCAAAATTGTCGTCTTCAGCACTTAGTAACGCATTGATGAAATTGGGCGGAATGTCGGCGAAACGGATCGGCGTACGGCGCATTTCGCCAAATTCTGCGATCAACTTGTTGTCGCTGCTGTAGACGCGCAGAGGAATCTGCAACTGAATGCTTCTCAGCGCCTCCACAGACGGCAAACCCGGACTAAGGTAAAGAAAGGCGCCGCTGAGACCTAAGAGCAGTCCGCAGAAAACGGCGACGATGGACCAACCGAAAAATTTCAGCAGACGAATCAAGGCTTTTGGACATCCAGGGCAAAGAATGAATTTGGCACGGGGCTGCGGTTACACACAGAGCCATCCGCGCGGGCAGTAAAAAGCGGAAAAAATCGCTGGGCATTATAAGCACTTTTCCGTCGGAGGCGTCATTGGCGCTTCTGTCAAGACGGGGGTGAAGGAACGCAATGCGTATTACAGAGTCCGTAACTCACGGAAAGTCATAGGGAATTGGTAGTGCTGGGACTCTTCAATAAAAAGACCAATGCGTTACTGGGGATCGACATCAGCTCCACGTCGG
The DNA here is from genome assembly GCF_004307535.1 of Pseudomonas sp. Sample_9. Classification (NCBI taxonomy): domain Bacteria; kingdom Pseudomonadati; phylum Pseudomonadota; class Gammaproteobacteria; order Pseudomonadales; family Pseudomonadaceae; genus Pseudomonas; species Pseudomonas sp. Sample_9. Next base: position 42,807 of record NZ_RAZO01000336.1, on the reverse strand, counting down.
TGAAGCTGCTGGAACTGAGCCGTCAGGGCGAGCGCTACCGGGTCGAGGCCTATGCGGTGGAGCCGTTGCCGGCGAACGCCGTGGTCGAAAAGAACATCGCCGAACTCGAGGGCGTCGGGCAGGCACTGAGCCGCTTGCTGGTCAAGGCGCGTACCGGGGTCAAGAGCGTGGCGGTGGCGGTGGCGGGTTCGGCAGTGATCACCAAGGTCATCGAGATGGACGCCGGGCTGTCCGACGACGAACTGGAAAACCAGCTCAAGATCGAGGCCGACCAATACATTCCCTATCCGCTGGATGAAGTCGCCATCGACTTTGAAGTCCAGGGCGTCTCGCCGCGCAACCCGGAACGGGTCAACGTGCTGCTCGCCGCCTGTCGCAAGGAAAACGTCGAGGTACGAGAAGCGGCGCTGGCGCTCGCCGGCCTGACCGCGCGGGTGGTGGATGTCGAGGCCTACGCGCTGGAGCGCTCGTTCGGCCTGCTGGCGACGCATCTGGCGGCCTCCCAGGAGCGCCTGACCGTGGCGGTGGTCGACATTGGCGCGACCATGACCACCCTCAGCGTCCTGCACAACGGCAAGATCATTTACACCCGCGAGCAATTGTTCGGCGGACGCCAGCTCACCGAAGAGATCCAGCGCCGCTACGGCCTGACCATCGAACAGGCGGGGCTGGCGAAAAAGCAGGGCGGGCTGCCTGACGATTACGTCAGCGAGGTCTTGCAGCCATTTCGCGAGGCGCTGGTGCAGCAAGTCTCGCGTTCGCTGCAGTTCTTCTTCGCCTCCGGCCAGTACAACGCGGTGGATCATATCCTGCTGGCCGGCGGCACCGCCTCGGTACCCGGCCTGGACCGTCTGATCGAACAGCGTCTGGACACGCCGACGCAGGTCGCCAACCCATTCGCCGACATGGCCTTGGGCAGCAAGGTCAACGCGGGAGCGCTGGCCAGCGACGCGCCAGCCTTGATGATTGCCTGCGGGCTCGCGCTCAGGAGTTTCGACTGATGGCGCGGATCAACCTTCTCCCCTGGCGCGAGGAGCGCCGCGAAGAACGGCGCAAACGCTTTCTGCTGGTGCTGATCGGCGTACTGGCCGGCTCTATCGGCGCGGTGCTGATTGCCGACCAGATCATCACCGCGGCCATCGAGCGGCAAATGGCGCGCAACGATTACATCGGCAAACAGATTGCGGTGGTCGACGAACGCATCAAGCAGATCAGTGAGCTCAAGGCGCGCCGCCAGCAACTGGTCGAGCGCATGCGCATCATCCAGGACCTGCAGGGCAACCGGCAGATCAGCGGGCGAATCTTCGATCAGTTGGCGCGCACGTTGCCGGACGGCGTGTATTTCACCGATGTGAAAATGGCCGGCAAGACCCTGTCCATCAGTGGCGCGGCGGAGTCGAACAACCGGGTCTCCGAGCTGATGCGCAATCTCGACGCGTCCGACTGGTTCGACGCGCCGAGCCTGAATGAGGTCAAGGCCACCAGCGCCGATCAGGTAGAGCAGGCCAACATCTTCCAGCTGACCGTTCGTCAGACCCAGCCCAAGGTTGTGGAGGACGAGCAATGAAAGCCTCCGAGTGGCTGCAGGGCCTGCGCAACATCGATTTCAACGACCTCGACACCAGCAACATCGGCTCCTGGCCACCGGCAGTGAAAACCCTGTGCGGTGCGCTGGTGATGGTGTTGATCCTCGCGCTTGGCTATTACTTCTTTATCAGCGATATGGAAAATCAGCTCGACCTCAAGCGCGAAGAAGAAATCACCCTCAGGGAACAATTCGCCAGCAAGGCGCGGCTGTCGGCGAACCTTGAGCTCTATACCCAGCAAATGAAGGAAATGGAAAACACCTTCGGCGTGCTGCTGCGGCAATTGCCCAGCGACACCGAAGTGCCGGGCCTGCTCGAAGATATCACCCGCACTGGTCTTGGCAGCGGCCTGGAATTCGAGGAAATCAAGCTGCTGCCGGAAGTGACCCAGCCGTTCTACATCGAACTGCCGATCCAGATCACCGTAACCGGTGCCTATCACGACCTCGCGACCTTCGTCAGCGGCGTCGCCGGCCTGCCACGGATTGTCACTCTGCACGATTTCGAACTGGCTCCGGCCAATCCCGAGGGCGGGACGAAGCTGCGCATGAGTATTCTTGCCAAGACGTACCGCTATAACGACAAGGGGCTGGAGAAATGACCCCGATTCGTTATCTCGTCCTGCCCATGATGCTGGCGTTGAGCGGCTGCGGTGGCGGCGATGACTTCAGCGACCTCGATGCTTACCTCAACGAAGTGCGCCTGCGCCCGGCGGGCAAGATTGAACCAACGCCGACATTCCGGTCTTACCCCACATTCACTTACAGCGCCGCCAACCTGCGCAGTCCGTTTTCGCGGCAGGCGCGGGTCGATCTGGCCGGGCAGAAGCATGGGTCGCGCAACGTCAAACCCGACCCCAACCGCGTCAAGCAATACCTTGAAGGGTTCAATATCGAGCAGTTCGAAATGGTTGGCACGATCGCCAATGCCTCGGGCTCGTTCGCGCTGCTGCGCGGCGCAGGCGGGGTGCATCGTCTCAAGGTCGGCGACTACCTGGGCCGCAACGACGGCCGCATCGTCGCCATCAGCGCGACCCAGGTCGATGTCGTCGAGATCGTGCCCGACGGCGCCGGCGCCTGGCTGGAGCGGCCGCGCACCATTCCTTTGAAAGAGCACTCATAGTGGAAGTCGAACAATGAACAGGATTTTCTCCACCCTCGGTTTTTCGCTATGGATAGCGCTGGTGTCACCGATGGTAATGGCGGCCAGTCTGAAAGCGCTGGATGTTGCCGCGCTGCCGGGTGACCGCGTCGAACTGAAGCTGTCGTTCGACGGCCCGCCACCACAGCCCAAGGGCTACACAACCGAGTCGCCGGCGCGCATTGCACTGGATCTGCCGGGCGTGACCAGCCAGTTGGCCAGCAGGAATCTTGATCTGGGCAGCGGCAACGCGCGCACGGCCACGGTGGCCGAAGCCAAGGATCGCACGCGGCTGATTGTCAGCCTGACGCAGTTGGCGCCTTACAGCACGCGGGTCGAGGGCAATAATCTGTTCGTGGTGGTCGGTCAGGGCGCTTCCGCGACTGCGCCGCGCCCGGCTGCCGTTGCACCGCGTGCCGCCACGGCCGCCGCGGCACCGGCCAGACCAGCCGCGCAACTAAGCCGGGCGATTCGCGGCGTCGATTTCCAGCGCGGCACCGAGGGCGAGGGCAACGTAGTCATCGACCTCTCTGATCCGACCATCGCCCCGGATATCCAGGAGCACGATGGCAAGATCATCCTCAGCTTCGCCCGCACGCAATTACCGGAAAAGCTGCGCGTGCGCCTGGACGTCAAGGACTTCGCCACGCCGGTGCAGTTCGTCAACGCAGCGCTCACCGGCGATCGCACCGTCATCAGCGTCGAGCCCAGCGGCACCTTCGACTACTCCACGTTTCAGACCGACAACAAGCTCACCGTCAGCGTGCGGCCGATGAGCATCGACGACCTGCAAAAGCGCAACGCCGACCGTCAGGCCTATGTCGGCGACAAGCTCTCGCTGAATTTTCAGGACATCGACGTGCGCTCGGTGCTGCAACTGATCGCGGACTTCACCAACCTCAACCTCGTAGCAAGCGACACGGTGCAGGGCGGTATCACGTTGCGCCTGCAGAACGTGCCGTGGGATCAGGCGCTGGATCTGGTGTTGAAAACCAAGGGCCTGGACAAGCGCAAGATCGGCAATGTGCTGCTGGTCGCGCCGGCCGATGAAATTGCCGCTCGCGAGCGTCAGGAACTGGAATCGCAGAAGCAGATCGCCGAGCTGGCGCCCCTGCGTCGCGAGTTGCTGCAAGTCAATTACGCCAAGGCAGCGGACATCGCCAAGTTGTTCCAGTCGGTGACCAGTGCCGAGGCCAAGGTCGACGAGCGCGGTTCGATTACCGTCGATGAGCGAACCAACAACATCATTGCCTACCAGACCCAGGATCGCCTCGACGAACTCCGGCGGATCGTCGCGCAGCTGGATATTCCGGTACGCCAGGTGATGATCGAGGCGCGCATCGTTGAGGCCAACGTCGACTACGACAAGAGCCTGGGCGTGCGCTGGGGCGGTTCGGTGCAGAACAAGGGCAACTGGAACGCCTCCGGGGTCAACGGTTCGTCGAGCACCATCGGTACGCCGGGCAGCACCGGCACCAACTCGCCGTTCGTCGACATGGGCACGGTCAATAACACTTCGGGGATCGGCATCGCATTCATCACCGACAACGTGCTGCTGGATCTCGAACTGACGGCGATGGAAAAGACCGGCAACGGTGAAATCGTCTCGCAGCCGAAGGTGGTCACCTCGGACAAGGAAACCGCAAAAATCCTCAAAGGCACCGAGATTCCCTATCAGGAGGCCAGCTCCAGCGGCGCGACCTCGGTGTCGTTCAAGGAGGCCTCGCTGTCGCTGGAAGTCACCCCGCAGATCACACCGGACAACCGCATCATCATGGAGGTCAAGGTCACCAAGGATGAGCCCGACTACCTGAACAAAGTGCAGGATGTGCCGCCGATCAAGAAAAACGAGGTCAACGCCAAAGTGCTTGTAAATGACGGCGAGACCATCGTAATCGGCGGTGTTTTTTCAAATACTCAAAGCAAGGTCGTAGATAAGGTGCCATTTCTTGGCGATGTGCCGTATCTTGGCCGCCTTTTCCGGCGTGATGTGGTTTCGGAGAAAAAATCCGAGCTGCTGGTATTTCTCACTCCGCGTATCATGAATAACCAGGCGATTGCTGTGAGTCGTTGATTCTGTGCGAAATTTGATACTTGTAGGACCGATGGGTGCTGGCAAAAGCACCATCGGCCGATTGCTGGCCAAAGAGCTGCGCCTGCCGTTCAAGGATTCCGACAAGGAAATTGAGCTGCGCACGGGTGCCAATATCCCATGGATCTTCGATAAGGAAGGCGAGCCCGGCTTTCGTGATCGCGAGCAGGCGATGATCGCCGAGCTGTGCGCGTTCGATGGCGTGGTGCTGGCGACCGGCGGCGGCGCGGTGATGCGTGATGCCAATCGCAAGGCCCTGCATGAAGGCGGGCGCGTGGTGTATCTGCACGCCTCCGTCGAGCAGCAGGTCGGCCGCACCTCCCGCGATCGCAATCGGCCGCTGCTGCGTACCGCCGATCCGGCGAAAACCCTGCGCGACCTGCTCGAGATCCGTGATCCGCTTTATCGGGAAATCGCCGATCTGGTGGTGGAAACCGACGAGCGGCCGCCACGCATGGTGGTGCTCGACATTCTCGACCGCCTCGCGCAGTTGCCGCCCCGTTAAAGCATCGTCCGAAATGCGCTATCCTCGGCGTCCTGTCAGCGTCCGCCGAGGGTGTGGCGGATGCCGGGCGAGCGGCGTCATACCGCTACAGGCCGCAGAACACCAATAATTTCAGGGCAGGATGCCTGCTTCCATCTTCACTGTGGGGACACATGCAGACACTCAAGGTCGATCTAGGCGAGCGCAGCTACCCGATTCATATTGGCGAAGGTCTGTTGGATCAGCCGGAACTGCTGGCGCCGTATGTCCATGGGCGGCAGGTGGCAATCATCTCCAACGAAACCGTCGCGCCGCTCTATCTCGAACGTCTGACCCGCAGCCTTGCGCAGTTCTCGGTGATCTCGGTGGTGCTGCCTGATGGCGAAGCCTTCAAGAACTGGGAAACCCTGCAACTGATTTTCGATGGTCTGCTGACCGCCCGTCATGACCGCCGCACCACCGTGATCGCCTTGGGCGGCGGGGTGATCGGCGACATGGCCGGGTTCGCTGCCGCCTGCTATCAGCGCGGCGTCGACTTCATTCAGATTCCTACCACGCTGTTGTCGCAAGTCGATTCCTCGGTTGGCGGCAAGACCGGCATCAATCATCCGCTGGGCAAGAACATGGTCGGCGCGTTCTATCAGCCGAACGTGGTGCTGATCGATACCGCATCGCTGAAAACCCTGCCGGAGCGCGAGTTGTCGGCGGGCCTGGCGGAAGTCATCAAGTACGGCCTGATCTGCGACGAGCCGTTCCTGACCTGGCTCGAGGAAAACGTCGATGCCCTGCGTGCGCTGGATCAGACCGCGCTGACCTATGCGATCGAGCGTTCCTGCGCGGCCAAGGCTGCGGTGGTCGGTGCCGATGAAAAGGAAACCGGCGTGCGCGCCACGCTCAACCTCGGCCACACCTTCGGCCACGCCATCGAAACCCACATGGGCTATGGTGTCTGGCTGCATGGCGAGGCGGTGGCGGCGGGCACGGTGATGGCGCTGGAAATGTCCGCGCGCCTGGGCTGGATCAGCGAGCAGGAGCGTGATCGCGGCATTCGTCTGTTCCAGCGTGCCGGCTTGCCGGTCGTTCCGCCTGAAGAGATGAGCGAAGCCGATTTTCTCCAACACATGGCAATTGATAAAAAAGTGATCGACGGTCGTCTGCGCCTGGTGCTGCTGCGCCGGATGGGCGAAGCGGTAGTGACCGACGATTATCCGAAAGAGGTTCTACAGGCCACGCTGGGAGCGGATTACCGCGCCCTGGCTCAGCTTAAAGGTTAAAACGATTCCGATGACTAGTTTGCATGCCGACGAGGCGTTTCTCGGCCATTTCCAGTTAAGTCACGACCCGTTCGCGCCACGGGTGCCGGGCTTCAAATTCTTCCCGGCCCAGCGCAAACCGGTGCTGGGTCAACTGCATCACCTGGCGCGCTACAGCCAGTTGCTGCTGGTGGTCACCGGCCCGCAAGGCAGCGGCAAGACCCTGCTGCGGCAGGCGCTCGTTGCCAGTACCAACAAGCAATCGGTGCAAAGCGTGGTGGTTTCCGCCCGTGGCGCCGGTGATGCGGCCGGCGTGCTGCGCCAGGTGGCGCAGGCGCTGGATGTCGCTCAGGCCGAAGTCGGTGCGATTCTCGAGCAGGTGGTGCAACTGGGTCTGACCGGGCAGGAAGTCTATCTGCTGGTGGACGATGCCGAGCAGCTCGACGAGTCCGCGCTGGAAGCGTTGATGGCGCTCGGCGCCGGCACGCCGGAAGGTCGTCCGCATGTATTCCTCTTCGGCGAGTCGTCGCTGATCGCTCAGCTCGAGGCGTTGCAGCTCGAAGAAGAGCGTTTCCATGTCATCGAATTGCAGCCGTACACCGAAGAAGAGACCCGCGAATATCTCGACCAGCGGCTGGAAGGCGCGGGTCGGGGTGTCGAACTTTTCACCGCAGATCAGATCTCTGATATTCACGAAAGCTCCGAGGGCTGGCCAGGCAACATCAACCAGGTCGCTCGCGATGCACTGATCGAAGTCATGATTGCCAGCCGCTCCGCGGTCAAGCGTCCAAGTATGGGGTTCAACATGCCGAAGAAACACGTATTGGCGATTTCCGCCGTCGTTGTGGTCGCGGTTGCCGCCGCCTGGCTGATGCCGGGTCGCAGCAAGGCACCGACCACCGGTGCTCCGGCCAATGAACAGGCGCAACTGCCATTGGGTCAGGGTGCAGCGAACGGCGCCAACCCGTCCGTCGAATTCGCCGGCAACACCCAGCCGATGCCGCTGCCATTGGTCGGCAACTCGCAGCCGGTCATGCGTGGCCCGCTCGCTGAAGCCGCCGGTGGCATTACCGAAGGCGACGACGGCGTGCCGCTGGAAGGCTCCAGCGATACCCCGCCGACCGTAACCACCTCCGCGCCGCCTGCTGGCGTTCCGGCCGGTCCTGCGCCGACACCGGTTCCGACCCCTGCCGCCAAACCGGCACCAACCCCGGCGCCGACGCAGATCGCCACAGCCAAGCCTGCTCCGGCCACTCCGGCGCCAGCCGCGAAACCGGCTCCTGCTCCGGCCAAGCCTGCCGACAAGCCAGTCACCGTGGCCAAAGCCGCCGGTGGCAGCTGGTACGCCGGTCAGCCGACCAGCAACTACGTGGTGCAGATCCTCGGTACCAGCTCGGAAACCGCCGCGCAGAACTTCGTCAAGGAGCAGGGCGGCGAGTACCGTTATTTCAAGAAAGTCCTCAACGGCAAGCCGCTTTACGTGATCACCTACGGCAACTTCGCCAATCGTGATGCGGCCGTTTCTGCCATCAAGGCCTTGCCAGCGAAGGTTCAGGCTGGTAAACCTTGGCCTCGCACTGTCGCCAGCGTCCAACAGGAACTGGCAACAACTCGCTGAAGATTCGGCGGCCTTACCCAGGCCGCCTCTCCCGGCACCTCAAAATCTCCATAAGTGCGCGCTTTCTGAAAAGGATGCGTGCCTTGTGGTGTCTGCGTCACAGTAGTTTTTGAGTCGTTGCGGTCAGAATTTAAAAAAGTTTTGACTAGCACAGCAGATCGTTTTAAACCTTTCACAAATGCGACATGAATTTGCGACAGTTCGTCGTCAAATTTGTGAGCCTCTGTGTCGCTGTGTACAATGACCACCCTTTTGCCCCCGCTAAGCCGGCGTACGTTCGGCGCGGATCGCAAGTGGTTGAATTGAAAAGAAATTTGCCTCGAGTAGAGGCAGCCTGGTGAGAAAGTGTCTATGAAAGCAGGTCTGTACCAACCAGATGAATTCAAGGATAACTGCGGTTTCGGCCTGATAGCTCATATGCAGGGCGAGCCCAGTCATACCCTTTTGCAAACGGCCATCGAGGCCCTGACCTGCATGACCCACCGCGGTGGGATTAATGCCGACGGCAAGACCGGTGACGGTTGCGGTCTGCTGATTCAAAAACCCGACGCCTTCCTGCGAGCCATTGCCCAGGAAAGCTTCGGCGTCGAAATGCCCAAGCAATATGCCGTGGGCATGGTGTTCTTCAATCAGGATCCGGCCAAGGCCGAAGCCGCTCGCGAGAACATGAACCGCGAGATCCTCGCCGAAGGCCTGCAACTGATCGGCTGGCGCAAAGTGCCGATCGACACCAGCGTCCTCGGCCGCCTCGCCCTTGAACGCCTGCCGCAGATCGAGCAGGTCTACATCGGCGGCGAAGGCCTGAGCGATCAGGACATGGCCGTGAAGCTGTTCAGCGCCCGTCGCCGTTCGTCGGTGGCCAACGCCGCTGACACCGACCACTACATCTGCAGCTTTTCGCACAAGACCATCATCTATAAAGGCCTGATGATGCCGGCCGACCTGGCCGCGTTCTATCCAGACCTGAGTGACGAGCGCCTGCAAACCGCGATTTGCGTGTTCCACCAGCGTTTCTCCACCAACACCCTGCCGAAATGGCCGCTGGCGCAGCCGTTCCGCTTCCTCGCCCACAACGGCGAGATCAACACCATCACCGGTAACCGCAACTGGGCGCAGGCCCGTCGGACCAAGTTCACCAACGATCTGATGGATCTGGAAGAACTCGGCCCGCTGGTCAACCGTGTCGGTTCCGACTCCTCGAGCATGGACAACATGCTCGAACTGATGGTCACCGGTGGCATCGACCTGTTCCGTGGCGTGCGCATGATCATTCCGCCTGCGTGGCAGAACGTCGAAACCATGGACCCGGATCTTCGTGCGTTCTACGAGTACAACTCGATGCACATGGAGCCGTGGGACGGCCCGGCCGGCGTGGTAATGACCGACGGTCGCTACGCGGTGTGCCTGCTCGACCGTAACGGTCTGCGCCCGGCGCGCTGGGTCACCACCAAGAACGGTTTCATCACTCTCGCCTCGGAAATCGGCGTGTGGAACTACCAGCCTGAAGACGTGCTCGCCAAGGGTCGCGTCGGCCCTGGCCAGATCTTCGCTGTGGACACCGAGACCGGGCAGATCCTCGATACCGATGCGATCGACAACCGTCTGAAATCCCGTCATCCGTACAAGCAATGGCTGCGCAAGAATGCCCTGCGCATTCAGGCGACCATGGAAGACAACGACCACGGTTCGGCTTTCTACGACGTCGACCAGCTCAAGCAGTACATGAAGATGTATCAGGTCACGTTCGAAGAGCGTGATCAGGTGCTGCGCCCGCTTGGCGAGCAAGGTTACGAAGCCGTGGGCTCGATGGGCGACGACACGCCGATGGCCGTGCTGTCCCAGCGTGTACGCACGCCGTACGACTATTTCCGCCAGCAGTTCGCGCAGGTCACCAACCCGCCGATCGACCCGCTGCGTGAAGCGATCGTGATGTCGCTGGAAATCTGCCTCGGTGCCGAGCGCAACATTTTCCAGGAGTCGCCGGAACACGCCTCGCGCGTGATCCTCAGCTCGCCAGTGATCTCGCCGGCCAAGTGGCGCTCGCTGATGAACCTCGACCGTCCGGGTTTCGAACGGGCGATCATCGACCTCAACTACGACGAAAGCCTCGGCCTCGAAGCGGCGATCCGCAACGTTGCCGATCAGGCTGAAGAAGCCGTGCGCGCCGGGCGTACCCAAATCGTCCTCAGCGACCGCCATATCGCTCCGGGCAAGCTGCCGATCCACGCCTCCCTGGCGACCGGTGCCGTGCACCACCGTCTGACCGAAAAAGGCCTGCGTTGCGATTCCAACATCCTCGTTGAAACCGCGACCGCCCGTGACCCGCATCACTTCGCGGTGCTGATCGGTTTCGGCGCCTCGGCGGTCTATCCGTTCCTGGCCTACGAAGTGCTGGGCGACCTGATCCGTACCGGTGAAGTCCTGGGCGACCTCTACGAGGTGTTCAAGAACTACCGCAAAGGCATCACCAAAGGTCTGCTGAAGATCCTGTCGAAGATGGGCATCTCGACCATCACTTCGTACCGCGGTGCGCAGTTGTTCGAGGCCATCGGCCTGTCCGAGGAAGTCTGCAACCTGAGCTTCCGTGGCGTGCCGAGCCGTATCAAGGGTGCACGTTTCGTCGACATCGAAGCCGAGCAGAAAGCCCTGGCCACCGAAGCCTGGAGTCCGCGCAAGCCGATCCAGCAGGGCGGTCTGCTGAAGTTCGTCCACGGTGGCGAATATCACGCGTACAACCCGGACGTGGTCAACACCCTGCAAGCCGCCGTGCAGCAGGGCGACTACGCCAAGTTCAAGGAATACACCTCGCTGGTGGACAATCGTCCGGTGTCGATGATTCGCGACCTGTTCAAGGTCAAGACCCTCGACACGCCACTGGACATCAGTGAAGTCGAGCCGCTGGAGTCGGTGCTCAAGCGCTTCGACTCCGCCGGTATCTCGCTGGGCGCACTGTCGCCGGAAGCTCACGAAGCCCTGGCCGAAGCCATGAACCGCCTCGGTGCGCGTTCCAACTCCGGCGAAGGTGGTGAAGATCCGGCGCGTTACGGCACCATCAAGAGTTCGAAAATCAAGCAGGTCGCCACTGGCCGTTTCGGTGTAACCCCGGAATACCTGGTCAACGCCGAAGTGCTGCAGATCAAGGTCGCCCAAGGCGCCAAGCCGGGCGAGGGCGGGCAACTGCCGGGCGGCAAGGTCAACGGGCTGATCGCCAAGCTGCGTTACGCAGTGCCGGGCGTGACCCTGATTTCGCCACCGCCGCACCACGACATCTATTCGATCGAAGATTTGTCGCAGTTGATCTTTGACTTGAAGCAGGTCAACCCGCAGGCGCTGGTTTCGGTGAAGCTGGTAGCAGAAGCGGGCGTCGGCACCATCGCCGCCGGTGTGGCCAAGGCCTATGCCGACCTGATCACCATTTCCGGCTACGACGGTGGCACCGGTGCTTCGCCGCTGACCTCGATCAAATACGCAGGCGCACCGTGGGAGCTCGGCCTGGCTGAAACCCACCAGACTTTGCGCGGCAACGACCTGCGCGGCAAGGTCCGGGTGCAGACCGACGGTGGCCTGAAAACCGGTCTCGACGTGATCAAAGCCGCGATCCTTGGCGCCGAGAGCTTCGGCTTCGGTACCGCGCCGATGATCGCACTGGGCTGCAAATACCTGCGCATCTGCCATCTGAACAACTGCGCCACTGGCGTCGCGACGCAGAACGAGAAACTGCGCAAGGATCACTACATCGGCACCGTCGACATGGTGGTGAATTTCTTCACCTACGTCGCCGAAGAAACCCGTGAGTGGCTGGCCAAGCTTGGCGTGCGCTCCCTCGAAGAGCTGATCGGTCGCACTGATCTGCTGGAAATCCTCGAAGGCCAGACCGCCAAGCAACATCACCTGGACCTGACGCCGCTGCTGGGCAGCGATCACATCCCGGCGGACAAACCGCAGTTCTGCGGCGTTGAGCGCAACCCGCCGTTCGACAAAGGTCTGCTCGCGGAGAAGATGGTCGAGCTGGCCGCGTCGGCGATCAACGACCTCAGCGGTGCTGAGTTTGAGCTGGATATCTGCAACTGCGACCGTTCGATCGGCGCCCGGATCTCCGGCGAAATCGCGCGCAAGCATGGCAACCAGGGCATGGCGAAAGCGCCGATCACCTTCCGTTTCAAAGGCACGGCAGGTCAGAGCTTCGGCGTGTGGAACGCCGGCGGTCTGAACATGTACCTGGAAGGCGACGCCAACGATTACGTCGGCAAAGGCATGACCGGCGGCAAGCTGGTCATCGTGCCGCCGAAGGGCAGCGTTTATAAAACTCAGGAAAGCGCCATCATCGGCAACACCTGCCTGTACGGCGCCACTGGCGGCAAGTTGTTCGCCGCCGGCACCGCAGGCGAGCGTTTCGCCGTGCGTAACTCCGGTGCCCACACCGTCGTGGAAGGCACTGGCGATCACTGCTGCGAGTACATGACCGGTGGTTTCGTCTGCGTGCTGGGCAAGACCGGTTACAACTTCGGCTCTGGCATGACCGGTGGTTTCGCCTACGTGCTCGATCAGGACAACACCTTCGTTGACCGGGTCAATCACGAACTGGTGGAGATCCAGCGGATCAGCGGCGAGGCGATGGAAGCCTATCGCAGCCACCTGCAGAACGTGCTGAACGAGTACGTCGCCGAAACCGACAGCGAGTGGGGTCGTGAACTCGCCGAAAACCTCGACGATTACGTGCGTCGTTTCTGGTTGGTCAAACCGAAGGCAGCGAGTCTGAAATCTCTGCTCTCCAGTACGCGGGCAAGCCCACAGTGAAGCAGCTGCAAGCTTCAAGCGACAAGCTAGAAGCTTGCGCGGTGAGGCGGATTAATTTGATTTTCTTGCAGCTTGAAGCTTGTAGCTTGAAGCTGTCGTGTACGAGGTTTTGAAGATGGCCGAACGTCTCAGTAACGACTTTCAATTCATCGATGTCGGGCGCAAGGATCCGAAGAAGAAACTGTTGCGTCAACGCAAGAAAGAGTTCGTTGAAATCTACGAGCCGTTCAAACCCCAGCAGTCGGCCGATCAGGCCCACCGCTGCCTGGGTTGCGGCAACCCGTATTGCGAATGGAAGTGCCCGGTGCACAACTTCATTCCCAACTGGCTCAAATTGGTCGCCGAGGGCAACATCCTTCAGGCCGCCGAGCTGTCGCACCAGACCAACACCCTGCCGGAAGTCTGCGGCCGGGTGTGCCCGCAGGATCGTCTGTGCGAGGGTGCCTGCACCCTCAACGACGGCTTCGGCGCGGTGACCATCGGTTCGGTCGAGAAGTACATCACCGACACCGCGTTCGCCATGGGCTGGCGCCCGGACATGTCCAAGGTCAAACCGACCGGCAAACGTGTCGCGATCATCGGCGCAGGCCCGGCGGGTCTGGGTTGTGCCGACGTGCTGGTGCGTGGCGGCGTGACCCCCGTGGTATTCGACAAGAACCCGGAAATCGGTGGCCTGCTGACCTTCGGCATCCCCGAGTTCAAGCTGGAAAAGACCGTGCTGAGCAATCGTCGCGAAGTCTTCACCGGCATGGGCATCGAGTTCCGTCTCAACACCGAAGTCGGCAAAGACGTGACCATGGAACAACTGCTCGCCGAGTACGATGCGGTGTTCATGGGCATGGGGACCTACACCTACATGAAGGGCGGCTTTGCCGGTGAGGACCTGCCAGGCGTTTATGACGCGCTGGACTTCCTCATCGCCAACGTCAATCGCAACCTGGGCTTTGAAAAGTCGCCGGAAGATTTCGTCGACATGAAAGGCAAGAAGGTTGTGGTCCTGGGCGGCGGCGACACGGCGATGGACTGCAACCGCACGTCGATCCGTCAGGGCGCCAAATCGGTGACCTGTGCCTATCGTCGTGACGAAGCGAACATGCCCGGCTCGCGCAAAGAGGTGAAGAACGCCAAGGAAGAAGGCGTGAAATTCCTCTACAACCGCCAGCCGATCGCCATCGTCGGTGAAGACAAGGTCGAAGGCGTGAAAGTGGTCGAGACCCGTCTCGGCGAACCGGACGCCCGTGGCCGTCGTAGCCCCGAGCCGATCCCGGGTTCCGAAGAGATCATCCCGGCCGACGCCGTGGTCATCGCTTTCGGCTTCCGCCCGAGCCCGGCACCGTGGTTCGAACAGTTCGAAATCCAGACCGACAGCCAGGGCCGCGTTGTTGCGCCCGAGCAAGGTCAGTACAAGCACCAGACCAGCAACCCGAAAATCTTCGCCGGTGGCGACATGGTGCGCGGTTCTGACCTGGTGGTGACGGCGATCTTCGAAGGGCGCAATGCGGCTGAAGGCATCCTCGATTACCTGGGTGTCTAACCCCGGCGCCTGAGCCAAACGCAATACTCCTGTGGGAGCGAGCCTGCTCGCGAAAGCGGTCTGTCAGCCAACTTCAATGTTGGATGTGCCGGCCTCTTCGCGAGCAGGCTCGCTCCCACAGTTGTTTTAGGGTGTTGCGGAAAATCGTGTTCCAACGCAATAAATTGACCCGATAGACAAAAGGCTGACCCACATCCGTGCCTTTTGCCTCGCGCTCTGAGAAAATGCCCGCACTTTTTTTCCGGATGCCGACATGACTGCCCTGAAGAACGACCGTTTCCTCCGCGCCCTGCTCAAGCAACCCGTTGACGTCACACCTGTGTGGATGATGCGCCAGGCCGGTCGCTACCTGCCGGAATACCGCGCCAGCCGCGCCCATGCCGGCGACTTCATGAGCCTGTGCATGAATCCGGAGTTCGCCTGCGAAGTCACCCTGCAACCGCTCGACCGCTACCCGCAACTGGACGCGGCGATCCTGTTTTCCGACATCCTCACCATTCCCGATGCCATGGGCCAGGGCCTGTACTTCGAGACCGGTGAAGGCCCACGCTTCAAGAAGGTCGTCAGCACCCTCGCTGACATCGAAGCCCTACCGATCCCCGACGCGCACAAAGACCTCGGCTACGTCATGGATGCGGTCAGCACCATCCGCCGTGAACTCAACGGCCGCGTACCGCTGATCGGCTTCTCCGGCAGCCCGTGGACACTGGCGACCTACATGGTTGAAGGCGGCTCGTCGAAAGACTTCCGCAAGACCAAAGCGATGCTCTACGACAATCCGCAAGCCATGCACCTGCTGCTCGACAAGCTGGCGCAGTCGGTGACTTCCTACCTCAACGGCCAGATCATGGCCGGTGCACAAGCGGTGCAGATCTTCGATACCTGGGGCGGCAACCTGTCGGCTGCGGCGTATCAGGAATTCTCCCTGGCCTACATGAAGAAAATCGTCAGCGGCCTTATCCGCGAGAACGACGGACGCAAAGTGCCGGTGATCATCTTCACCAAGAACGGCGGCCTGTGGCTGGAAAGCATCGCCGAAGCCGGCGCCGACGCCCTCGGCCTGGACTGGACCTGCGACATCGGCAACGCCCGCGCCCGGGTCGGCGACAAGGTCGCGCTGCAAGGCAACATGGACCCGACGGTGCTCTACGCCAAACCGGAAGCGATCCGCACTGAAGTCGGGCGCATCCTCGCCAGCTACGGCAAGGGCAGCGGCCACGTGTTCAACCTTGGCCACGGTATTACGCCTGAGGTTGATCCAGAACATGCCGGCGCGTTCCTGCGCGCGGTGCATGAGCTGTCGGCGCAGTATCACGAGTGATCAGCGCCCAATGAAAAACGCCCGGCCAATGCCGGGCGTTTTCTTTTGCACGATCTAATGTCGTACCCAAATCAACTGTGGGAGCGAGCCTGCTCGCGAAAGCGGTGTGTCATTCAACTGATGTTGCCTGACACAGTGCATTCGCGAGCAGGCTCGCTCCCACAGGGTTTTATGTCAGGCTTTGACGCCCTGCAACGGCGGCAACTTCGCCAGCTTCAACGCCACCAGCAGGGCAATCAGCAACAACGCACCAATAAACAAGCCGATCCCGTTCCACCCACCCAGATGCCAGAACACCCCGCCCGCCGTCCCGGCAATGCTCGATCCGGCGTAATAACTGAACAGATACAGCGACGACGCCTGACCCTTGGCCGTCAACGCGCGCCGGCCGATCCAGCTGCTCGCCACCGAGTGCGCGGCAAAGAAGCCGAAGGTGAACACCAGCATGCCGACGATCACCAGCAACAGCGGCGTCAACATCGTCAGCGCGAGCCCGGCGAACATCAGCGCAATGGTCGCCCAGAGCACTTTGCGTCGCCCGAGTTTGTCCGCCAGCGAACCGATCTTCGCCGAGCTGTAGATTCCCGACAGGTAGACCACCGAGAGCAATCCGACAAATACCTGATCGAGGTTGTACGGCGCAGCCAGCAAGCGGTAGCCGATGTAGTTGAACAGCGTGACAAACGCGCCCATCAGCACAAACGCTTCAAGAAACAGCAGCGGCAGGCCGGCGTCGCGAAAGTGCATGGTGAAGCCGTCGAGCAGGCTGCGCGGGTGCAGCGAGCGAGCACGGAAGTTGCGCGACTCCGGGAGTATCTTCCAGAACACCGCCGCTGCGACCAGCGCCAGACCGCCAATCACCAGCATCGCCGTGTGCCAGCTGACGAAGTCAATCAGCACGCCGGTTATCAAGCGTCCGCTCATCCCGCCGATCGCGTTGCCGCCGATGTACAAACCCATTGCCAGGCCGATGTGCTGTGGATGGATTTCTTCGCTCAGATAGGTCATCGCCACCGCTGCCAGGCCGCTCAATGACAGGCCGATCAGCGCGCGCATGATCAATACGCCGTGCCAGCTCGGCATCATCGAACTGGCGATGGTGCACAACGCGGCAGCGAACAGTGCGGCGACCATCACCGGTTTACGGCCGATGCGGTCGGAAATCGGCCCGGTGATCAGCAGACCGAAGGCCAACATGCCGGTCGCCACCGAGAGGATCAGACTGCTCTGCGCCGCGTTGATCCCGTATTCGTGGGACAGCAGCGGCATCATCGGTTGCACGCAATAGAGCAGCGCGAACGTCGCAAAGCCGCCACAGAAAAGCGCCAGCACTGTGCGCATGAACGCCGGCGTACCTTTTTCGATGTAGATCTCCTGCAGCTCGGCGAGAGCATCGTCGTCGGCAGGGGGCGGGATTTCGTGGGCAAGGGGCGCGACAGCAGTTTTCACTTCAGACCTCGGAAAGCACAGCCGGGCAGGCAATGAAAAAATCATATAGCTGGCTAATGTTTCTATCCAATATATTGTTCGACCTGTTTGATAGCTTCAGCGACCTAATGGTAATCCTATGGAACTGCGTCATCTGCGTTACTTCATCGCCGTCGCCGAAGAACTTCATTTTGGCCGGGCCGCACAGGTGCTGGGCATCTCCCAGCCACCGCTGAGCCAGCAGATTCAGGCGCTGGAGCAACAGCTCGGCGCGCGATTGTTCGAACGCACCAATCGTCGGGTCGAATTGAGCGAGGCGGGCAGATTGTTTCTGCAGGAGGCGCGGCTGGTGCTGGCACAAGTCGACAGAGCAGCGGACGTCGCCCGCCGTGCGCAACTTGGCGAGCTGGGTGAGTTGAAGATTGGCTTCACCTCGTCGGCACCGTTCAACTCGACCATTCCGCAGGCGATTTTTTCCTTTCGTCAGCGCTTTCCGGCGGTGCATCTGAATTTGCGCGAAATGAGCAGCACCATGGTCGCCGATGCCTTGGTGGACGAGTCGATCGAAGTCGGGATCATGCGCCCGCTCGGATTGCCAGATTCACTGAGTGTTGTGGAGTTGATGCGCGAGCCATTGGTGGCGGTGCTCAGTTCCAAGCATCCGTTGGCCCAAGGCAGCGACGAAGGCCTGTTTCTCTCGGCGCTGGCGCTGGAACCGTTCGTGTTTTTTCCGCGCAGCTATGGCAGCGGGCTCTACGCACAACTGCTCAGTCTGGCCCGTGATGCCGGCTTCAGCCCGCACTTTGCCCAAGAGGCTGGCGAGGCGATGACCATCATCGGTCTGGTCGCAGCGGGCCTCGGTGTGTCAGTGCTGCCAGCGTCCTACCAACGCATGCGCATCGACGGCGTGGTCTACCGCCCGCTGCTCGATCCCGAAGCGGTTTCGGCTGTGTGGCTGGTGCAGCGCAAGGACCAGAAATCGCCGATGGCCAGGGCGTTTGTCCAACTGCTTACGCACAAGGTTGAGCCGCTGACGGTGTGAAGGCGCCTGGCGCTTTCGCGAGCAGGCTCGCTCCCACAATTGATCTGGGCGCTCACCGAAATTGTGGATGTCTCCTAGCTCCTGTGGGAGCGAGCCTGCTCGCGAAAAGGCCGGAAGCAGCACACGTGCTGGTCCTGGTAACAGCACAATCGGTGATCATTTCTGAATCATACGAAGTTAGGGGGTTTCCTACACCGGTTCCGGAAACCGCTGTCTTGTCGGCATTCCTGATCGTCGCTAATTTGTCTTTCCTCGTCACTTCTCGAAGAGAACCATGATCGAAAAATTCACGCGTTGGAACTCCGCCGATTTTTTGCTGACGGATGCGGACCTGAAAGATTATCTGGAGGCTTGTATGGACGAAGCGAGAGGTGATGACCGGTTCATTGTCAAAGCGCGTGAAACAATCGAGCGAGCGCGTCTTAGAACTAACTATCCCGAAAAGGGGCTTGTGAGACTCTGAGGATCCTGGGCAACCAGCCATCGCAGAGCCAGGCAGGTAATCGGCGATGACAAGCCAACCTGTCTGTGAAAGGGCGCCGAATGGCGCCCTTTGTCGTTTCTGGCGGTTACTGAACCTTCGCCAGATCACCCTTCAGCGCAACGCCTGCCATGATCGCGCCGGCGTGGCATTCGTAGGTTTGCGCGTCCTTGCGCTCGTTGCGCTTGTAGAAACTGACGATGTTGGTCACGGCGTTGGCGCCGGCGTTTTTCGCGGCCTGGTGCAGGCTGATGATTGCCGATTGGGCGACCCACTCGCAGGCGACTTCGTCGGATTTGTTGAAGGCGTTGGTTTTCTTGTTGGTCACGGCGTCGGGGCTGACCACGGTGACTTTGCCCGCCGGGGTGTTGCCGGCCAGATAGAATTTCACGCTGCCATCGATCTTGCCGGAGCGGGTGGCCTCGGCGACGGCTTTGTCGAATGGCAGGTAGACCGCCGTGTCGCGGGCCTGGCTGACTGCTGGCAGGGCGCAAAGCAGCAGGGTGACGGCGGCGAGTTTGTGGAAGTGCATGAAGGTCTCCTTGACCTGGATTGATTCGGTTACGGCCAGCGGCGGAAGATCAACGAGGTGTTGACGCCGCCGAAAGCGAAGTTGTTGTTCATCACGTAGTCGTGGTGCATCTGACGAAACTCGCCGCGCAGGTAATCGAGCTTGCCGCAGTGCGGGTCGACCTCGTCGAGGTTGAAGGTGTGCACGTAACGGTCGCTGTTGAGCATCTCGATGCTGAACCATGACTCCAGCGCACCGCAGGCACCGAGGGTGTGGCCGAGGAAACTCTTCTGCGAGCTGATCGGCATGTGTTCGCCGAACAGGCTGCTGGTGGCCAGCGTTTCGGCGATGTCGCCCTGTTCGGTCGCGGTGCCGTGGCCGTTCACATAACCGATGGCGTCCGGGCTGAGGCCGGCATCTTCCAGGGCCAGTTCCATGGCGCGGCGCATCGTGAGCTGTTCCGGGCGCGTGGTGTGCTGGCCGTCGGCGTTGCTGCCGAAACCGACGATTTCCGCGTGAATGTGCGCGCCACGGGCGAGGGCGTGTTCCAGCTCTTCAAGCACCAGCATGCCGCCACCTTCACCGATCACCAGACCGTCGCGGCCCTTGTCGTACGGCCGTGGGCTGGTCTGTGGTGCATCGTTTTTCAGGCTGGTGGCGTAGAGCGCGTCGAACACCATGGCTTCGGTCGGGCAGAGTTCTTCCGCGCCCCCGGCGAGCATCAATGGCAGGCGGCCGAACTTAATTGCCTCATAGGCGTAGCCGATGCCCTGGCTGCCGCTGGTGCAGGCGCTGGACGTCGGAATCAGGCGGCCGGTGAGGCCGAAGAAAATGCTGATATTGGCGGCGGTGGTGTGCGGCATCATCCGCACATAGGAGTTGGCGTTCAGGCCCTCGGCCACCGAGTTGAGCAGCATGTTGCCGAACGCTTTGATTTCGTCAGTGCTACCGGTAGATGACCCACAAGCGACGCCCATGCGCCCGTCCTTGATCGATTCGTCACCGAGCAGGCCAGCATCGGCCAGAGCCTTTTCTGCTGCGCCGACCGCCAGTCGCGAAACCCGGCCCATGCTGCGCAACTGCTTGCGGGTCCAGTGCGACGGTACGAGAAAATCATCGATAGGCCCGGCCAGACGCGTGTTCAGCTCAGTGAAGCGATCCCACTCGTCCATGCGGCGAATGCCACTGCGATTGGCCGCGAAATTGCCGGCAATAGTCGGCCAGTCGCTGCCCAGTGAGGTGATGCCGGCCATGCCGGTGACGACGACGCGCTTCATCAGCACAGGCCTCCGTTGACCGCCAGGACCTGACGGGTGATGTACGAGGCTTCCGCCGACATCAGGAAATTCACCGCAGCGGCCACTTCCTCAGGGGTGCCCATGCGTTGCGCGGGGATCATTTTCATCAGTTCCTCAACCGGCACGTTTTCGTCGAGCATGGCCGTGTCGATCAGGCCAGGGGCGACGCAGTTAACCGTAATTTTGCGCTTGCCCAGCTCAATGGCCAATGCCTTCGCGGCGCCAATCACCCCGGCCTTCGAAGCGCTGTAGTTGACCTGGCCACGGTTGCCGATCAGGCCCGACACCGAAGTGATGCAGACGATGCGTCCGGCGGCGCGACGACGGATCATCGGCATCATCACCGGGTGCAGAACGTTGTAGAAACCGTCGAGGTTGGTGCGCAGGACCACGTCCCAATCGTCATCGCTCAGCGCCGGAAACGCGCCGTCGCGGGTCAGCCCGGCGTTAAGCACCACGCCGTAATAGGCGCCATGGTTTTCGACGTCGGCCTCGAGAATGCTTTTACAGGTTTCACGGTCGGCGACGTCGAATTGCAGGATGCGCGCGCGGCGACCCAGTGCTTCGATTTCGGCCTGCACCGCTTGGGCTTCAGTCATGCCGCTGCGGCAATGCAGGACGATGTCATGCCCGGCCTGCGCCAGACGCAAGGCAATGGCGCGGCCGATGCCACGGCTGGAGCCGGTGACCAGTACGGATTCAGTCATCGTGCGACTCCTTTGTCTGTTGCAGATATTGGTTGGCTTGCGGCGGACGGAACACGTTCAGCCGGGCGCTGGCATGAATGCCGTCGCCGTGGATGTGACATTCGAATACGCCCATGCCGTTGTCGTCTTCCAGTGAGCGCAGGCCATGGATGGTCAGCTCGCTGCCGGACGCAAAGGCTTCGACGTTGCACTCGAATTTGCGCGTGCCGAGGAGAAAGCCCAGCTCCGGCGGATTGCCTTTTTGCCGGGCGTGGCAACCGGCGAAAGCGGCGACGCTCTGCGCCATCAGCTCGACGCCGACCCACGCCGGCAGGCTGCCGTCGGGCAGGTTGAACAGGCCGTCGGGCTTGACCGTGAGGCGAGTGAAAATCTGCTCATCGTCGAAGCGCTCGATGGCGTCGATCAGGATCATGTCGCCGGCATGCGGCAACAGTTCGGCGAGCGGCCAGTGGCTCATGGTGCGTCTCCGATAATCAGGCTGACGTTGTTGCCGCCGAAGGCAAACGAGTTGCTCATCAGGTAGCGCGGTGCAATGGACGTCAGGCGTTCGCTCGCGGTCACCCAGTTGAGCGGCGGCAGCGCGGGATCGGCGTGACCGTCCCAGATGTGCGGCGGCAACGCCTGTTCAGGGTTTTCGGCACTCAGGCTGAGCCAGCAGAACGCCGCTTCCAACGCGCCGGCCGCGCCGAGGGTGTGACCGGTCAGCGGTTTGGTCGACGAGCAGGCGACGCCTTCGGGAAACAGCGCCGCGACCGCCAGACTTTCCATCGCGTCGTTGTGCGCAGTGGCGGTGCCGTGCAGGTTCAGGTAGTCGATTTGCGCGGCTTGCAGACCAGCGCGGCCAAGCGCTTTCTGCATCGCTTGCAGGGCGCCGCGGCCGCTCGGCTCCGGCGCGGAAATATGGTGCGCATCCGAGCTGGCGCCCGTCCCCAGCAGGGCGATTCCCGGGCCCTCGCCGCGCTGTTTGCTCATCACGAACAGTACCGCTGCCTCGCCGATATTGATGCCGTTGCGGTTGGCGGAAAACGGATTGCAGCGTTCATCTGAAACGGCTTCCAGCGAAGAGAACCCGTTCAGCGTGAGCTTGCACAGACTGTCGACGCCGCCACACAGCACCGCATCGCACAGGCCCAGGTCGAGCAGGCGCTGGGCGCTCATCAGCGCGCGGGCGCTGGAGGTACAGGCTGTGGAAATCACGTAGGCCGGGCCGCTCAGTTGCAGCCACTCAGCGAGAAAATTCGCCGGGGCGCCGAGTTCCTGCTGGCGATAGTCGTACTCGGGAGGAAATTGCTGTTCGCGAATGTAATGCGCAAGACCCCGGCTGGCCTCGTCGATGCCCGAGGTGCTGGTGCCTAGCACCACGCCTATGCGCTCGCGGCCGAAGGTCTGGATCGCACGATCGATGTCGTCTCGAATCTGCAGCGCTGCTTCCAGCAGCAGCTGATTGTTGCGGCTGCTGTGCTCGATCAGTTCGACCGGGATCGGCGCCAATTCACCGTGCACGCTGGCCACAGGCAGTTCACGTTCGGCGACCCAACCGGACTCGCGGCGCATGCCCGAACAGTCGCCGGCAAACAGATTGCGCGCGACTTCAGACTTGTCGCGGCCCAAAGCGCAGATCACGCCGAGGGCATTCAGGTAAGCGGTCATGGCGTCGATTCACCTAACTGGGAAACGCGATAGTGCGGGCCCTGAGGCAGGTTCAATTCGAAGCTCAGCGGCTGTGAATAGCGGATGTTCCAGCGCGCCGGCAGTGAACGCTGATCGGTTGTTTGCCGGGCGTCGGGATAGTTGCGCAGCAGCTCGGCGGACGGCGTCAGGGCGAACAGCAATGCGGCGAACAGCTCCCGCGCCTCGGGATTGGGCGGCAGCAGACCGTCGGCCCGCCAATGCCCGTCGATCAGTTGCTGACGCGCCTGGGGAATGCCCAGCGGATCCATCATCGACCAGCGCGTGCCGGCGCCTTCGCGCTGGATCACCAGCAGCCAGTCCTGACGCTGCCCGGCTTGCTCGCGCTCGATGTGCAGTTGCAGCGGCAGGGGCAATGTCGGGTTGGCCGCTGGTAGCGGTGGCTGGCTGGTGCAGGCGCTGAGCAGCAGGGCTGACAAAACGATCACCATCCATGCAGCAAACCCTGTGGGAGCGAGCCTGCTCGCGAATGCAATCTGACATTCGCCACCTTTGCTGACTGATACACCGCTTTCGCGAGCAGGCTCGCTCCCACAGGGTTTCAGGTGTTCAGATCGATAGCCGTACATCAGACAGATTCCTGCAATGGCTTGCGCGCGACGACATTCACCAGCGTTTCTTCACGCTCACCGAATGGCTTGGGTTTGCTCAACCCCAGCCGCTCCAGCAATCCAAAATCCTTCGACCGGCTCCACCACAGATACGGATAGGAGACATTGCGCTCGGCAAACTCGAAACCCTGCTCGCGGATCATCTGCAGATAGCCGGCGGCGCTCTTCTGTACGTGCATCGGATGGCGGAACAGCCAGCGAATCACCCAGGTATCAATGTAAGCCTCGGTGGACTCGGCGAACAGCAGATAGCCGCCCGGCTTGAGCACCCGATAGAACTCGGCCAAGGCCTTTTCCTGCTCGACCAAGTGGTGGAAGGTCTGGTGACAGAACAGCAGGTCGACGCTGGCATCGGCGACGTTGAGCGTGGCGCAATCGCTGCCGATCAACTCGACTGGCATGCCCAGGCGCGTGGCCTCTTCGGCGCTGAGTTGCAGGCTGTGCGGGTCGGCGTCGACGCCGATCAGGCGCTGCGGGGCGAAGGTCTGGCGCAGGTGGCCGAAGGACTTGCCCTGACCGCAACCGGCGTCCAGCAGCACCGGGTGTTCCGGCAGCGCTTCACTGAATAATCCACGCAAATCGTTGATCGCCACGCGCAGCACATGGTGCTGCCAGGTGTGGCTGCGCAGGAACCAGAGACCGAAGCGGGTTTCCTCGACGTAACTGTCGCTCAGGTAATTCATGGGGTGTCCTGCGCGCAGAGTTGGGAAATCATCTTCAGCCGGCGCCGCGCTTCGCTAACGAACGGGTTGCGCTCGTCCCAGGCATAACCGGCGAGGATCGAGCAGATCATCCGGCGAATCTCCGCCTGGCTGTCCTCGTAGAAAATCACGTCCTGGAAGGTGCCGGCGTACCAGCCTTCGACGTAGCAGCGGAAGGTATCGACGCCGCGTTTCAACGGCTCGGCAAATTCGCTTTGCCAGTCCACCGTTTCACCCTGCAACTGACGGTGCAGCACACCAGCGGCCATGCTCGCCGAACGCATGGCGATGGTCACGCCGGAGGAGAACACCGGGTCGAGGAATTCTGCGGCGTTGCCCAGAAGCGCGAAGCCCGGGCCATGCAGGGTTTTCACGTTGGCCGCGTAACCGCCGAGGGAGCGCGCCGGGGTGTCCCAGACCGCGTTGTTCAGAACCCCGGCGAGGCTTGGCGTCTCGGCGATAAAACTGCGCAGGCAGGCATCCAGGTCGCTGTCGCGGCCCCGGAAATGTTCCTCAGCTGCGACCACGCCCACCGAGCACCGGCCGTTGCTGAACGGGATGGTCCAGAACCATACATCGCGATGCTCGGGATGGGTGGTGACAAGGATCTTTTCGCGGTCGAACGCCGGATTGTCGATGTGATCTTCAACGTGGGTGAACACCGCCTGGCGCACCGGGAAATTCGAAGGTGCTTCGAGGTCGAGCAAGCGCGACAGCACGCGGCCGTAGCCGCTGGCGTCCAGGACGAAATCGGCTTCGACGCGGTACTCGCTGCCGTCTTCGCGACGCACATCAAGGAATGGTTTCGCGTGATCGAAATCGACGCTGACGATCGCATCGCCATAGCGGATTTCCGCGCCTTGCAGTGCCGCTTGATCGGCCAGCAACTTGTCGAAATCGGCGCGCTGCACCTGGAACGTGGTCGGCTTGCCGGCGGTGAAAGTGTCGCCAAAATCGAAAGCGCTGTAGCGCTCGCCCCAGGCAAACGCCGCGCCGGTCTTGCGCTGGAAACCGGCGGCGTTGACGGCGTCGAGCATGCCGGCTTCTTCGACGAAATCCAGGCAGTGGCTGAGCAGGCTTTCGCCAATGGAGAAGCGTGGGAAGTGCTGGCGCTCGAGCACCAGCACATCGTGGCCCTTGCACTTGAGCAGGGCTGCGGCGATTGCGCCGGACGGGCCGGCACCGATGATCACGACCTGACGGGATTCCATTTCAACGATTGGCACGTGAGCTCCGGGGCAAGGGACTGTTCAGATTCAGGGGCGCGCGATGCAGGCCGATCAGGGCCGGCAGCAGCGTCGCGATCAGGCCCATCAGCATCAGCGCGAAATACAGCGCCGGGGTGATGAGCTGTTGTTGCAATAGCAGATTGAGAAAGACGATTTCGCTCAGGCCGCGAATGTTCAGCAGCACGCTTTCGCGCCAGCGGCTGGCGCCAGCGAACGAGGCGCCCGCCCAACCGAGGCCGAGCCAGTTGCCCAGCAGTTTACTGACAATCGGCAACAGCAGCAGCGCCGCCCACTGCCCGGCGTCTAGGCTGGCGAGGGCGCTGTGCACGTCGATCTGGACGATGCCGAAGGTGAGGATCAGCGGGATCGCGATCCACGTCTGCAAGCGGCTCATCCAGCGTGCCGGCAATGGCAGCACCAACGGCACTTTCAGCAGCGCCATGCACAGCAGATAGCCGATGCCGAAAATCAGCGCGTTGAGTTTGTAATGCTCGGCCATGACCAGCAGGGCGAAGAAGCCGAGGCTGTAGGTCAGCGGGCGACGCACGCGCAGCAGGTGCAAAAGCAGTGGCACGCCGGCCATGGCCACAGGCAGCAACAGGCTGCTCAAGTGCAGACTGCCCTGGGCGAGGCCGAACAGCGTCCAGCAGGTCAGATCGATCAGGATCGCGGTCTGCACCAGCCGCCGCGTGGCAGTGGGCGGGTAATCAATGTGACGCAGATACAGGTACAACACCGGGATCGCCGTAATCGCGAAGACCAGTCCGATGGCGAGTGCATTGAGCCACGGCTGCGCTGGCAGCAACCAGTACGCAACCGCCAGCCCGCAAGCGAACGGCACAGCGAAACTCGGCACAGCGATTTTTACGCTCTGGCGATCCAGACGCAGATCGATGACATCGCTGAGAATGTGCCCGAGCAGCAAGGCGAAACTCAGGCTGTAGAGGTTTTTCAGCCAGTCCGGAGCTATCAGTTGTGCGCCGCTGAGCTGCCAGCCCGGTTCGATCCAGAAGTACATCAGCAACGGCAAACCGAAGCTCGCCAGCAGCAACTGACTGACGATCGGAATCAGGCCGAAGTGACGGCCGACCCGGGTCGCCAGGGCAAACAGCGCCATAGTTAGCAACCAGAAGCCGAAGACCATCATGTCGCTGGCTCCGCAACCGGTTCATGGCGCCCGGCCCACGGTGCGAGCATGAAGCTGAACGCCAGGCCGAGGCTTACCGACAGGCCGAAATTGCTCACCGCCGGCGTACTGGAGACCGCCAGCAGGCCGAACGATAGCCACGTGGTGACGGCGGCGAGCAAGGTGCCGAGCAGACTGACCGCCGCGCCGCCCACCTGTTCGCGCATGAGGATTGCGTAATCGACGCTGATCGCCGTCACCAGCAACAGGCCGAACACGCTGAACAAGGTCAGTGGCTGACCGAGCCAGCCAAGGCTGGCCAGACTGCACAGCGCCGCCAGCAGTGGCAGGGCGACGATGCGCAGTGCGCCAGTCAGGCCGAACGGCAGCATCAGCACCAGCACGATCAACACGCAGGAGGCCAGTTTCAGTTCGGCGGCGCTGATTTGCGTGGCGGCAAACACCTTGTTCAGGTCACCGAGGCGATCGACCAGCACCACCCCCGGCAAATCGAGCGCCTGCACGCGCAACAACGACGGATTGTTCAAGCCCTGCAAACTGGTCATCGCTGCGACGCCGTCTTCAGTCGGTCCAAGCCACAGTGTCCGATACGGCTCACCGAGCGGGCCGGCCAGCGCGGCGTCGATTTCTTCGGCGGGCAGGGTCTGCAACTGCTGCAATTCATTTTGCAACGCAGCCACCGGCACGCCGAGATCGAGCAGCGGTTGCCAGAACGACGGCAGCTTGTTCAGTGATTCGCGCACTTGCTGTTGCTGGCTCGGCGCGCTGACCAGTTGATCGAGGGCGAGAAAGCCTTGCAGCTTGTCGAGGTTGACCAGTTGCTGCAGGCGTTCGCTCAGCGCTGCCTGGCGCTCGAGCAATTGCTCCTGATTGGCCGCACGGATCAGGAAGAATTGGCTGGTCGGTTGATACCCGGTGATGCGCGCGATGGTCTGCGCTTCGTCGGTCAGATGCTGCGGCGCGCCGACCCATTGGCGGATGTCGTTCTTGCTCTGCAACTGCATCAGGCCGCCGACGCAGAAGGCGATCAGCAGGGCCAGCAGCACGGGCGTGCGAATGCAATCGAGCAGCGCTTCGCGCAGATGAATCAAGCGTTCGGCCAGGCGCAGCGGCCATTGCGCCGGGCGCAGTTGAACATTTTTCAGCAGCGCCGGCAGCAGGCAGACCGCCGACAGATAGGCACCGAGCAAGCCGGCAGCGGAGAACACGGCGATCTGCGTCAATGCCGGGAACGGCGTCCACGCCAGCGCCAGATAGCCGATGACGCTGGTGATCAGGCTCAGGGTCAAGCCTGGCAAGGTCAGGCGCAGGGCCGGCCAGCTGCGCCAGGGCTTGAGACTCCAGCTCTTGGACAGATAGTGCAGTGGGTAATCGACGGCAACGCCGATCAGACTCGAGCCGAGCACCAGCGTCATCACATGCATGTGACCGAACAGCGCCACGCAGGCCACCGCGCCGAACAGCATGCCGACCAGCACCGGGACGAACGCCAGCAACACGCCCCAACGGCGAAACGCCAACAGCAGCAACAGCAGAATGCCGACCGTCGCGCCACCGCCGACCCAGGTCATTTCGCGGGTGGCTTGTTGCTGGCCGTTGGCGGCGTAGAGCAGGCCACTGGCGGCGAGCAACTGCACGTCGCTTTGCGCCGCTTGTTCGCGGCTGTGCTTGAGCAGCTCTGCCACTTGCAACGGCAGGTTCATGTCGAAGGCGTTGCCGGTGGTGCGCGCACGCAGCATCACCCAGCTCTTGCCGTCGGCATCGGCGACCAGTGCGCCGCTGCCGATGTCCAGTTGCACCGCGCCGTGTTTCGGTTGGCTGTTCTGGATGCGTCCGGTCAGGCCCAGCCAATCGTCCTGGCTCGGCACCAGGGTAAAGCCGTTGAACGGATCGAACAGCGCCTGCACCCGCTGCTGAATGAAAACCTCGGGATGTTCGCTGAGTAGCTGCCGATCATCCGCCGAGAGCATCGCCAAACGCCCTTGCAGCAATTGCTTGCGCAGCGCCGGCAAGTCGGCTTGCAGATTCCATTGCACGGTTTCGAACAGACCGCTGGCCTGCCATTGTTCGCCCAGTTGCCGGGCCATGTTCAGTGCTTGCTGGCGATCGGCGTGACCGACCAGCACCAGCATTTCGCGATTGAGCGGTTCTTGCATGCGCTGTTCGGCGCGCACTTCCAGCGCGTCTGGACTGGTCCCGGGTACCAGCTCCATGAGATTGGCCGACAGCGGCGCACCGTCGCGCCACTGCCAGGCAGCCAGCGCGACGACGGCCAGCAGCAGGCTCAGAAACAGCCAGGGCAGCCTGCGTTCACTCGGCAAAGTCATGTTGCTCCGCTTCGCTCAGGGGTTGCTCGGCCGTGCTGTCCTGCATGCGCAGCAGGGTGCTGTCGCCCTGGGTTTCCAGCAGCTCGATGGTTTGCACAAGGGCGCCGCCATCGATATTGATCTGCTTGAACACTTGCTTGAGCAGCATCGAACGCGGCGTCAGGGTCAGTTGCCACTGCTGCGCCGTGCCGCTCAGGGCCAGTTCGAAATCCCGCTGCAAACCGCTGCTGTCACCTTGCAGCACGGCGAGGAACAAACGGTTCTGCTCGGCGCCGGCGCTCTTGTTCGGCAGCAGTTGCCAGCCGTTGCTGTCACGGCGGGCGATGCCTTTGGTGGTGATGCGGTAATCCTGTTGCAGCGGAGTTTTCAACAGCCACAGCAGGCCGTGATTTTTGGCGAGGACGAAGCTGCCCTTGCTGATCAGTGGCTGCGGCAGGGCGCGCAGGTGTTTTTCCTGAGTGAACTGGCCGTGGATAACATCCGGTTTCGCCAGTTGTTCACTGAGTTGTTGCAGGTCGAAGGCATTGGCCCATGACGACACGGCCAGCAGCGCCAACGCGCCAAGGCTTTTGAACAACACATTCATCGCAGCATCCTTTCCACGGCATCGGTGAAGACTTTTGGTGAGGCCAGTTGCATCTCGCGGCTGCTGACTTCCACAGCGACTTGCACAGAGCTTGCGCGGGTCAGGCGTTCGCCGGTCTGCAGGTCGGTGATCAGGTAATTGATCTTCAGACGGTTTTCCCACTCGATCAGGCTGGCGCGCACGTTCAGCCGTTGGCCGAACACTGCGCTGCGCACGTAGCGCAGTTGCAGGTCGATGATCGGCCAGGCGTAACCCGACTCGACCATGTGCGTGTAGTTGTGGCCGATCTTGTCCAGCAGCGCGCAGCGCGCCACTTCGAGGTATTTGACGTAATGGCCGTGCCAGACCACGTGCATGGTGTCGACGTCGAAAAACGGCACGAGAATTTCGGTATCGGCGTGAAGCACTCCGGCACTACGCATGCAGCCTCCAGTGTTGCGCGGCGATGCGTTGCAGGCACAGGCGCAATTCGCCTTCCAGCGCGCGGTCTTCGATGACCGGCGGGAAGTCTTTGCCGAGTTCTTCGTGCATCGCTGCCAGTGCCGGCGGCAGCGGGCGCGCATCGGCGGCTTGAGCGCGCAGCCACACGCCCTGATTGGCGGCGAGCAGGGTGGCGGCGGCGACCTGTTCGGTCAGCTCCAGCACGCGAATCGCATCACGGGCGGCGATGGTGCCCATGCTCACCTTGTCCTGGTTGTGGCATTCGGTGGAGCGCGAGAACACGCTGGCCGGCATGGTGTTTTTCAGCGCTTCGGCGGTCCAGGCGCTGGTGCCGATCTGCACGGCTTTGAAGCCGTGGTTGATCATCGCCCGATCGGCGGGGGCGCCGGAGAGGTTGCTCGGCAAGCCGTGGTTGTAGCGCTCGTCGACCAGCAACGCCAGTTGCCGATCGAGTAGATCGGCGACGTTGGCCACGAGGTTTTTCAGGCTGTCCATGGCGAACGCAATGTGGCCACCGTAGAAGTGCCCACCATGCAGAACACGCTCGGCTTCGGCGTCGATGATCGGGTTGTCGTTGGCGCTGTTCAGCTCGGTTTCGATGAAGCCGCGCAGCCAGTTCAGGCTGTCGGCCAACACGCCGAGCACATGCGGCGCGCAACGCAGCGAATAACGATCCTGCAGACGATGCAGTGGCGCGGTCGGCGCGTCGATTGCCAGATCCTTGCGCAGCCACGCGGCGACCTGCATCTGTCCCGGATGCGGCTTGGCGGCGAACAGACGTTCGTCGAAGTGCTCCGGATTGCCTTGCAGCGCGACAACGTTGAGCGCGGTGATGCGCGTGGCCAGTTGCAGCAGATAATCGGCGCGAGCGAAGGCGAGGCAGGCGAGGCCGGTCATCACCGCTGTGCCGTTCATCAGCGCCAGCGCCTCTTTCGGGCGCAGCACCAGCGGCGTCCAGCCGAGCTCGCGATGCACGTCGGCAGCCTGACGACGTTCGCCACGGAACAGCACCTCGCGCTCGCCGGACAGGGTTGCGGCGACATAGGACAACGGCGTCAGATCGCCGCTGGCACCCACCGAACCTTCTTCGGGAATCAACGGCAGGATGTCGTATTCGAGAAACGCATGCAGACGCTCGAGCAGTTCGACGCGCACCCCGGAGACGCCGTGACACAGCGACTGCAAACGCGCCGCCAGCACCGCGCGGGTTGCCTGCGCGTCGAGCAGTTTGCCCAGGCCGCAGCCATGAAAAGTGTAGAGATGACGCGGCAGCGCCTCGACGTGATGCAGCGGCACCGCGACCACGCAGGAATCGCCATAACCAGTGGTGACGCCGTAGATCACGCCTTCCTTGTCCAGCAGCGAATCGAGAAACCGCGCGCCCTTGGCGATGCGCTCGCGATAGTCGGCGTCAGCCTGCAACTGCACGGGCGCCTGACGGTTGGCCAGGGCCAGCACGTCTTCGATGCGCAAAGGGCGTTCGCCGAAGGTTACCGGCTCATGGGTTGGCGTCGTCATCGGTCTTCCAGAATGGGTAAAAGTTGAACCATTGCTGCGGGGCTTCGAGGCAATAGTGACTCAGGCGCTGCGCGTAGCGGGTGGCCCACTGATGAATGACCTGCTCGCGCTCGCGGCGCGTCCACACCACCGCGTCGGCGAACGGTTCGAGGGTCAGGCGATAGTGGCCGTCGGGTTGCTTGAGGCACATCAGCAGATTGACCGGGCACTTGAGCAGGCCGGCCAGCAACCACGGGCCTTGCGGAAATGGCGCCGGATGGCCGAGAAAATCCACCGTCACGCTGCGCCCGCCGTGCAGTGGCACGCGGTCACCGGCAATCGCCAGCCACTCGCCGCGTTCCAGCCGTTCGTGCAGTTGCAGCATGATCACCGGGTCGAGTTCGCTGACCTGGATCAGGCGCAGATTGGTCGCCCCGGCCTCGCCAAGCAAGCGGTTGAATTGCTCGGCATGCTTGGTGTGCACCAACACATTCATGGTGACCTTTTCGCCGATCTCCGCCAGCGCCCGGCACACTTCAAGATTGCCCAGATGCGCGCCGACCAGCAGTTGCCCGCGACTGCCGCGCAACTGCTTGCGCAGCAGCGCCGGGTCGATGATTTCGATCTGCTCGATGCTCAGCTTGCCATTCCACACGTCGAGCTTGTCGAGCAGCGAATCGGCAAAGGTCATGAACTGGCCGAACACTCGCCAGTGGCTCGGGCGCAGATCGTCGCGCCGGTTCCACTCGGCCAGCCGCTGCTGGTACTGCCAGGCACTGCGCCGGGCGATCCGGCCGAAGAGGAAAAAATACAGCACGATGCCGTACAGCAACGGACTGAGCAGGCGGCGGCCGAGGACTTTGGCGGCGAACGCGGTAAATTTCATCAGCAGGAAGCTGCCGCGCTCTTCGCGGTCGGCCCAGTGCTTCTTGTCAGCTTCTTCGCTCATGGCTTCCACCGTCGCCAGATGATCAGCGGCCAACGCAGCAACATGCCGAAGAACAGCCGCGTGTGCATGCTGGAAATCAGCGCGTTGTCGTGGAACAGGCGAAAGTGCGATACACCGTCCAACGGGTAATGCACGCTGGTCTGCAGCCAGCGCATCGGCTGATTGCGCCAGGCCAGACGGACGAGAATGTCCGAGTCGAAATCCATGCGCTTGCCGACCTTGGCCGAATCAATCACCGCCAGAGTCGGCGCCAGCGGATAGACACGGAAGCCGCACATCGAATCGCGAATCTGCAACGACAGGGTGTTGATCCACACCATCACGTGGGTCAGGTAGCGCGCGTACAAACGTCCTTTCGGCACGCTCTCGTCAAACAGCGGATAGCCGCAGATCATCGCCTCGGGATGGGCGCGGGATTCGCCGACGAAGCGCGCGACGTCGTGCAAATCGTGCTGACCGTCGGCATCGACCTGCAAGGCATGGCTGTAGCCCAGACGCGAGGCTTCACGCAGACCGGTCATCACCGCGCCGCCCTTGCCCTGATTGGCCGTCAGGCGCACCAGAAAAACCCTGTCGCGCTCGGCCAGAGTGTCGAGCACCCGTGCGCAGGACGGCTCGCTGGCATCGTCCACCAGAATGCACGGCAGACCTTGTGCAAGCAGGGCATCGACCACGGTGGTGATCGCGGTTTCGTGGTTGTACACCGGGATTACGGCGCAGGGGTTATGCATGGGCAGGCCCCAGTAGAATGCGTCCGCTGGAACACGTCGCCGTGTCATTGCGATAAGCGAAATACAACTTGCCGCGCTCGGCATCGAAACGCAGATGCAGCTGGATTTCATCACCCGGGCGCACCAGTTGCTGGAATTTCAGCACTTCCATTCCGGCAAACGCGCCGTCCAGCTTCAGCAACTGCCGACCCAGATTCAGCGCCCATTCCACCTGCACCACACCGGGCAACACCGGTGCCTTGGGAAAGTGTCCGCTGAAGTAGGCCAGATCCGGCGGCACGCTGAGTTGCAGGCTCCACTCGCCGTCGCTTTCGCTTTGCTCCAGCACTTCGGGGGCTTTCGGCCGTGCGGCCAGCAGCAGCGCTTCGACGTCGGCTTGCGCCAGTTTGCCCTGGCTGTTCAACGGCATTTGCCGCAGCAGGCGCCACCGTCGGGGCAGGGCGAGGGCTTCGCAATGTTGGCTCAGATGTTTGCGCAGGGTTTCGGTCAGGCCACGGCGGCCGTGCTCGCGCAGGGCGAACAGGCCCGATTCGCTGAGCACCAGCAGCGCACCGAGCGAAGCGCGGTTTTCCTGGACCACACCGAGGCGCGCCTCGGCGACCCAGTCATGGGCTGCCAAGGCCTGCTCGAGCATCGGCAGCGAGATGCGTTTTTCTTCCAGTTTGACGATGCGGTCCAGTCGCCCCAACAGTTCAAAACGACCATCGGCGGCGATGCGCGCGGCGTCAGCGCTGTGTTCGACATGGCCGGCAGGCAGGTAAGGCGAGGCGATCAGCAGGGCGCCGTCGCTGTCCTGGCTCAGTTCGACGCCAGCAAACGGCTGCCACAACGACTCGCCTTGACGCCAGGCAATGCCGCCGGTTTCCGAGCTGCCGAGGATTTCTGTCGGCCATTGTTGCAAGCGCTGGTGCAGGCTTTGCGCCGCTTCCGACGGCAACGCGCCCCCGGAGGAAAACACCCGGCGCACCGCGCTCAGGGCTTGCCAGTCGAGGTTGTCGCCCATGCGCTTGAGCAGCGCCGGGCTGGCGACCCAGGCGAAGGCGGGGTATTCGCGGCTGGCGCGCTGCAAGTCTTCGGAGAACGCCAGTTGCCGGCGCACGAACGGGCGCCCGGCGCACAAGGGCCACAACACGCGAAACAGCAGGCCATAGATGTGTTGCGTGGCGACACTGCCGATGATGCAGGCTTCACCGAGGTCAGCGCCCCATAACTGTTCCAGCGCTTCGACCTCGTTGGCCAATTGGCGCAGGGTCTTGTCGATGCGCTTGGGTTCGCCGCTGGAGCCGGAGGTGCACAGGCTCAGTCGGGATTGATCGAGATCCAGCTCTGCGCCGGGCAGGCCGGGCTGAGTGAAGTCGTTCAACCGGGCGTCGCCGGGTTGATCGGTCAGCCATAGATCGACTTGCTGCGACCAGCGCTGACGCGTCTGCGCTTGCAGATCCGCCGGCAGCAACACGCTGACGCCGGCACGCCAGGCACCGAGCAGGGCGATGGCGAGGTCGGCGGCATCTTCCAGATGCACGGCCAGCCTTTTCACGCCTCGGCTTTGCAGACCCGCGGCGACGCTCAAGGCCTGCGCTCGCAGTTGCGTGTGATCGAGTGCCGGCGCCTGGCAGATCGCCCGTGCCGGCAGTGCCTTGAGCAACAGCTGCTCAAGTTTTATCCAATTCATGTACGGCCTCTTACCCGTTGTCGTATCAGCCATTCAATGGCAAACATCAGGCCGATCAATCCGTAGGAGATCAGGCCGGTGTACAACATCCACCAATCCAGCGGCGCCCACAGGGTGAGGAGGGCGGCGCACAAACCGTTGCAGAAGAAAAACACGCTCCAGGCCAGCGTGACCTTGCGTGTGTAGCGAATGGCGACGTCCGGCAGCTCCGGCTCACGCAAGCGCGCCAGACGCTCGACCATCGGCGGGCCGTATTTCAGGCTGGCGCCGAACAGCACCAGCATGAACGCGCTGATCAGCACCGGGTACCAGCGCAGCAGCTGCGGGCTGTCGAACACCGCCAGCAGCAGGCAGAACACCATCGCCACGCAGGCCATCCACAGGCTGCCGGGCTTGCGCTCGCCGGTCAGGGCGCGCGCCAGCCACAGGCTGCCCAGCAGCAGTGCAAATTGCCACGGGGCGAAATGCTCCATGCCGAAATACACCGCAAAGGGGTACAGCAGACCGGCCAGCAGCAGGCCCAGGCCGATCAGTCGGCTCATGCGGCCGGTTGAACCAGACGGAACACCGCCTCGACCACGTCACCGACGGTGCGCACCGATTTGAACTCTTCGGCGGCGATTTTCTTGCCGGTCTGGCGTTTGATGTGATCGATCAGGTCGACCGCATCGATGCTGTCGATTTCCAGATCCTGATACAGATTGGCGTCCATGCTTACACGAGCCGGATCCAGTTCGAACAGCTCGACCAGGGCATCGCGCAGGGTGTTGAAGATATCGTCACGAGTTTGCATGGTCCGTTCTCAAGCTGCCTGTTTTGCCGTGACGAATGCCGCAAGG
Source organism: Pseudomonas sp. Sample_9 (assembly GCF_004307535.1). Taxonomy (NCBI): domain Bacteria; kingdom Pseudomonadati; phylum Pseudomonadota; class Gammaproteobacteria; order Pseudomonadales; family Pseudomonadaceae; genus Pseudomonas; species Pseudomonas sp. Sample_9. The sequence continues at coordinate 7,096 of NZ_RAZO01000336.1, read as the reverse complement.
CTGGCCACGTTGGTGAAATGGTTGCGGGTGTCTTTGGCATCGGCGTCGATCTTGATGCCGTATTTTTTCTGGATCGCCAGACCCAGTTCCAGCGCGTCCACAGAGTCCAGGCCGAGGCCTTCGCCGAACAATGTCTGCTCGTCGCCGATGTCCTCGGGGCTGATGTCTTCGAGACCCAAGGCGTCGATGATCAGCAGTTTGATGTCACGCACCAGGCTAGGGCTGTTCAGTTCGCTCATCTGCGGCGAGCTCCTTAATGAAATAGTCATGCAAATAATCGTTGAGCTTGCGCGAGGCCTGCGGTGCGGGGCCTTGCGCGGCGAAGGTCTGTGGGTCTATATCGGCCCCCACGCGAAAACTGAAGTGCACGCGGCGATGGGGGATGCGATACCACGGCTCGGCTTTGGTCAGGGTGGTCGGGCTGACCTTGATGATCACCGGCGTAACGATTTTCGCACCGCGCAGGGCAATCGCCGCCGCCCCCCGATGAAAGGCCGGCGCCTGCCCCGGCTGGGTGCGCGTGCCCTCGGGGAAGATGATCAGGGTCTGGCCGTCCTGCAACGACTGCGCGGCGGCGTCGAGCATGTCCATGCTGCCGTCGTTGCTGATGTATTCGGTGCGGCGCAGCGGGCCACGGGTAAACGGGTTTTCCCAGAGGGTTTTCTTCACCACGCAATTGGCGTGGCGCACCAGACCGATGAGAAACACCACATCGATCAGCGACGGGTGATTGGCGATGATCATCTGCCCCGGCCGGCCGAGGCGTTCGGCGCCCTCGATGTCGTAGGTGAGCACGCCGGTGCGGGCCATGAAGCGCACGAAAAACCAGAACAGTCGGCTGACCGTACGCCGCGCGCGCAGGCGATGGACCAGCGCGTCACCGGGCAGGCAGCCGAGCAGCGGAAATACCAGCAGGCGCAGACACAGCCCGCCGAGCCCGAACAAGGCGAAGCTCGCAGCAGTGGCCAGCAGGCGCCAGTAGTAGGCGTCGCGGTGTTTGGCGGTCACGGGTTGCGATGCCAGGTCCATACACGATTTTTCCACGCATGTTGGCAGTCAGGTTGCTGGCCCAGCAGGGTTCGCAGCAGGTTGAGCGCGTGCGGCCAGTGCGCCTTGGACCGGGTTTCGGTGCTGCTGTTCAGGGTCAGCCGCCAGTCGGTACCGGGCGTGAGCAATAAACCCAGCGCGTAAGGGAACGGCACGTCGTCGACCCACTGCGAATAGGCCTCGGGCGGTTGTTCTTCGGTGATCACCAGCAACACCGCTGGGGCGCCTTCTTCGAGCAGTGCGGCTGCTTCGAGCATGCCATGTTCAAGGCCATCGCCAGCCGCAGCGAGGGCGGTCATTTCGCTGGTTTCACCGCGCATGATCGACCACAGGCCGATGATCGCGTTGTGCACCGAGAGGCTGAACTGGGTCGGCGACAAGGGCTGTTCGGTGGCCAGGTCGCGGAGGATTTCAAACGTGCGCGGGGTTTCCCCGTGCCGCGAGACGAACACCAGCGGCAGACTTTCCCGTCCGTCGGCCAGTGGCCAGCCAACGCTGAAGGCCATCCGCGCCAGGCGGCTGAGGCGACGGCGTTGCATGGCCGGCAGAAACGACACATCGGGCGCGGCATCACTGCTCTGCAGCACGACCGGTTGTCGGCTCCAGGCCTGCCAGGCGTCCACGCTGTCGAGCCCCGGGGCCCACGCGCGCCATTGGGCGATGTTGAAGTTGATCACGGACATTCATCCCGCCCCTGCGGGCTTTCGTTGACGCGTTGAGTCGCCAGCGCCGCAGCAGGCTTGGCTTGGCGCAGGGCGCCGGGTGGCGCGCATTATCCCGGTGCGACGGGTGTGTAGCAAATGTTGGTTACATTTTGCCCAACAAAATGTACCGAGCGGTTCGCTGCATGGCTATCACTTGGCCATTATCCAGATTTGACGCGGCGTGTCTGTCAGGTGTCTCTGGGATGGCTGGCGGTTTTTTCCATGTCTGGGCGTCGATTTTTACACCTGACGACGTAGTCCATGTCCGTGAAGGTAGCGAAGCGCGGCCACCGCCAACTACACTCGGTCATTCTTTGATACACGGAGGTTTGGTCATGCGGCGCGTGGTGTTCAATCAGAAAGGTGGCGTGGGCAAGTCCAGCATCGCCTGCAATCTGGCGGCGGTCAGCGCCAGCGAGGGTTATCGCACGTTGTTGGTCGACCTCGATGCCCAGGCCAATTCCACCCAGTACCTGACCGGGCTCACCGGCGACGACATTCCTATGGGCATCGCCGATTTCTTCAAACAGACCCTGTCGTCCGGGCCGTTCTCGAAAAAGAATCAGGCGGACATCTACGAAACCCCGTTCGACAACCTGCACATCATTACCGCCACTGCCGAACTGGCCGACCTGCAGCCCAAGCTCGAGGCTAAACACAAGATCAACAAGCTGCGCAAGTTGTTGGACGAATTGTCCGAGGACTACGACCGGATTTATCTGGATACCCCGCCGGCACTGAACTTCTACGCGGTGTCGGCGCTGATTGCGGCGGATCGCGTGCTGATTCCCTTCGACTGCGACAGCTTCTCGCGTCAGGCCCTGTACGGGCTGATTGCCGAGATCGAAGAGTTGAAGGACGACCATAACGAAGGCCTGGAAGTGGAAGGCATCGTGGTCAATCAGTTTCAGGCCCGGGCCAGCCTGCCGCAGCAGATGCTCGATGAGTTGATCGCCGAAGGCTTGCCGGTGTTGCCGGTGTACCTGAGCAGTTCGGTGCGCATGCGCGAGTCGCACCAGGCCAGCATGCCGCTGATCCATCTCGATCCACGGCACAAGCTGACGCAGCAGTTTGTGGAACTGCACAACCTGCTGGAAGACCACTGATACCCCGACTCACACGCAAATCCTGTGGGAGCGAGCCTGCTCGCGAAGAGGCCGGCACATTCACCATCGGCGCTGAATGATCGACCGCCTTCGCGAGCAGGCTCGCTCCCACAGGGTGGTCTGTGTTGGGTCAGATGCCTTGGCTACGCAACCACGCCATCAACTGCGGCAATGGAAATGCACCGCTTTGCCGCGCCACTTCCCTGCCGTTTTTAAACAGAATCAGACTCGGAATCGAGCGAATCCCCAACTGCGCCGACAACTGCTGATTCGCTTCGCTGTCGAGCTTGGCCAGCCGACACTTGCCCGCCAGCTGCGCCGCAGCCTGTTCGAACACCGGCGCAAACGACTTGCACGGCCCGCACCAGTCCGCCCACACATCCACCAGTAACGGCAGATCGCCCTTGATCTGACTGGCGTAATCGCCTTGCTTGAGTTCGAAAGGCTTGCTCAGCAGTACCGCAGATTTGCAGCGTCCGCACTTGGGTTGATCGGCGAGACGCTCGGCTGGAATGCGGTTGACGCCGTTGCAGGAGGGGCAGGGGATGAGGAGTGGGGTGGTCATGATTGGTTCTCTGATAGGCAGTCTATAGAACTGATTTGGAGTCGATCTGCCAACTTATCAATGTCGCAACTGCTCACATTTTTCTCAAAACCGTTCCGGGATCGATGGCTAGTCTGAAGACCAATTCGGCGTTTTACGCTTGTCGTGAGGAGATCGCTTTGTCTGTATCTGCGTGCTACTTTTGTTGCACTAATCCAGGAATCGATGATTCCTATGCATCAAATCGGAGCGACATAATGTCCGTAACTTCCAAGATACGCCGCCAAGGCGGCGCTGCCGTCATTACGATTCCGCCCACGCTTTTAAAGTTGTTGCATCTGGAGGTTGGCGCACAGCTAGAGCTGAATGTGGTCGATGGCGAACTGATTGCTCGTCCAGCCGTAGCCGCTACGCGTAAGCGTTATAGTTTGTCAGAGCTACTCGAAGGCGCAGAAGAATTGCAGAAACTTAACGCCCAGACTAGCGAGACTCTTGAAGGTGATTCTGTCGGCCGGGAGCTGGGTTGATGGTGCGCCGACAGCCCCCTCAGCGGGGTGACGTTTACTGGATTGATCCAAACCCAGTGGCGGGGCGGGAGATGATGAACAGACATCGCTTTGTGGTGATTACGCCCAGAGAGATCAACGCATTGGGCGTGAGCATGACGGTGCCTGTTACTAGCGGTGGGAATTTCAGCCGGAATATGGGTTTGGCGGTCGCCATTACTGGCCACGAAACTAATGGTGTAGCGGTGTGTAATCAGGTTCGCAGTTTTGACATAGAACAACGGGTACGAGACGGCACGGCCAAATTCATCGAGCGACTGGATGATGTGACAATGTCTGACATCGTCGACCGTGTAATCAGTGCAATCGACCCGCTAAGCTGAAGCGCCTACGAAGAACAACTGATCTCCAAATGCTTTCCCCACTCCGGTGGCCGCTCGGCGTAACCCTCCATCCCCGGCTGCTCCTCAAACGGTTTGCTCAGCACCGCATGCAGCCGGCGCACTTCGGAATAATCGCCTTGCTCGGCCGCATCGATAGCTTTTTGCGCAAGGTAATTGCGCAGGATGTACAGCGGATTGACTGCATGCATTCGTGCGCGGCGTTGTGCCTGATCGGCGCTGCCGTCGCGGGCCACCCGGGCGATGTAGCGTTCGCCCCAGGCATCGAAACCCTTGATATCGACGAAGTCATCGCGCAGGCGAGCGATGGCCTGTTCGGCTGACTTTTCACCGAGGCGGCGGAAGAACAGCGTGTAGTCGACGCCGCTGTTCTGCATCAGTTGCAGCAGGTTTTCCAGCAGTTGCTGATCGTCGTCCTCGGCGGTGGTGAAGCCGAAGCGGCGGCGCATCAGGTCGAGGTAGTGCGCCTGGAACAGCGGCAGGTACAAGCCAAGGGTTTCGCGCAGGGCCTCGACGCTGATGAACGGCGTCAGTGCCTGGGCGAGCGCGCTGAGGTTCCACTGCCCCACCGGCACCTGATTGCTGAACGAGTAGCGGCCCTGATCGTCGGAGTGGTTGCAGATGAAATGCGCGTCGAAGTCATCGAGGAAGGCGAACGGGCCGAAGTCGAAGGTGATGCCGAGGATCGACATGTTGTCGGTGTTCATCACGCCGTGGCAGAAGCCATAAGCCTGCCACTTGGCGATCAGCTCGGCGTTGCGCTCGACGATCTCGCGGAACATCGCCAGATACGGTTCCGGTTGTTCCAGGCATTCGGGAAAGTGCATCGCCAGCACATGCTCACCAAGTTGCTTCTGCTGCTCGGGGCGCTTGGTGTAGTAGAAATATTCGAAGTGGCCGAAGCGGATATGGCTCGGTGCCAGACGCAGCACCATTGCCGCGCGTTCCTGTTTTTCCCGCCAGACCGGCGTATCGGAGCCGATCACGCAGGCGGCGCGCGAAGATGGAATGTTCAGCGCAAACAACGCCTCGGAGGCGAGAAATTCGCGAATCGATGAGCGCAGCACCGCGCGACCATCGCCCATGCGCGAAAAGGGCGTTTGCCCGGCGCCCTTGAGGTGCAGGTCCCAGTGCTCACCAGCGTTGTTGTCCACCTCGCCCAGCAGCAGACCGCGACCGTCACCCAGTTGCGGGGTGTAGCCGCCGAACTGATGCCCGGAATACACCATCGCCCGTGGTTCGGCGTCGGCCCACAGCTTGTGGCCACCGAACAGTTGCGCGAATTCTTCGGTTTCAGCGCTGGCCGGATCAAGATCCAACAGAGCCAGGGCGGCCGGACTGGCGACCACCAGGCGCGGATTGTCGATCGGCTCGGGCAGCACGTGCGCGGAGAACGCGTCGCCCAGGCGGGCGAAGCGATTGTCGAAAGTCAGTTCGTCGAGGGCTTTCACGGGCCGGCTCCAGCAGAATGTCCGAGCATTCTGCTGGGACCATGTCGGTTAGTCGAGTTTGCTCGTTGGCGGTTCCGGCAACGGTTTCTGCCCGTCGACGATCGGCACGATGGTTTTGTTCTCCGGTTCCACAGGCACCATCTTGTATTCTTGGCCATGCAGGTTCTTCAGATAGACCTCCATCTGCCGGAACGAGATGTTGATGTGCTGCTTCTTGAACTCGCGGTTGATGAAGCGGTTGACCTCATCCAGCACCGGGTTGCGGTCACCGAGGTCGCGCACATGCATGCGCAGTTCGTGGTCGAGGGTGCTTTCGCCGAAGTTGAGGAAGTACACGTGCGGCTCCGGTTCCTTGAGCACGCGCGGGTTTTCCCGAGCCGCTTTGAGCAGCAGTTCCTTGACCAGATCCAGATCCGAGCCGTAATCGACGCCCAGTTTCAACGTGACGCGGGTGATGGTGTCGGTCAGCGACCAGTTGATCAGTTGCCCGGTGATGAACGTCTTGTTCGGGACAATGATGTCCTTGCGGTCAAAATCCGTGATGGTCGTGGCGCGGATGCGGATCTTGCTCACCGTGCCCGAGAGGTTGCCGATGGTGATGGTGTCACCGATCCGCACCGGGCGTTCGAAGAGGATCATGATGCCGGAGATGAAGTTGGCGAAGATCTCCTGCATACCGAAACCGAGGCCCACCGACAGCGCCGCCACCAGCCACTGTAACTTGTCCCAGCTGACGCCGAGGGTCGACAGGGTGGTGACGAAACCTACGCCGGCAATCACGTAGGACAGCAGCGTGGTTGTCGCATAAGCGCTGCCCTGGGCCAGGTTGAGCTTGGACAGTACGAACACTTCGAGCAGACCGGGCAAGTTGCGCGCCAGCGCGAAGGTGATGCCGATGATGATCAGCGCGCCGAGCATGTCGCCGATGCTGATCGGCACCATGCTCATGTTGGCGCCGGTGCCGCTGGTGTATTCGTAGAGGGTGATGTTGTCCAGATACGAGAACACCGAAATCAGGTCCGACCAGACCCAGTACAGCGCCGCGATGAAACCGCCGAGCAGGGCCAGGCGGATCAGGCGCAGGGACTGTTCGTTGACCTTTTCGATGTCCAGGGTCGGCTCTTCGATCACCGCTTCGCCGTCGCCGGCCTCTTTTGCCGCCTGCCGTTTGGCCAGCGCGCGCTGGTAAGCCAGACGCCGCGCGGCAACGCTCAGACCACGCACGAAGGTGGCCTCGATCACCAGCCAGAACATCAGCAGGTACAGGGTATTGATCAAGCGGTCGCTGAGTTTCAGCGCGGTGTAGTAGTAGCCGAAGCACACCGCGACAAACAGGG